>JBGTNM010000022.1:0-5806 GCA_041743025.1 Microcystaceae cyanobacterium | reverse complement strand
AATCTCGCACTAAAATCGGACGTTCTTGATGAAGATTATCAGTAAAATATTGACAATAGTTGCACTTAACTTGAGGATTTAGAAAATTAAGTTGGAGAAAGGTAAAACTTTCTTGACAATAACCAGTAAAAACCGTTATATTCGGGTAAATTTAATAAGATATCTAGATGTAAGTCCATTGCTGATAGGGTGGTAAAACGTAGCTGTCGCTACATTTTACCACGAAACCCCGAAAGAGCCGCTAATTGACCGGAAAAATCGCTGCGTTTACGTCTATCGTCCGGGAGTGGAGGTTGAGCGATTCGATAATCCTTTGATTCTCAGTGGCGATCCAATTTTACCAGGCTTTACTCTCAAGCTGGAGAAGGTTTGGTGAGGATAATGCTGAACTGATTTCACGGCGATCGCATTTATATGACAAGTTCGGAAGAACCTTTAATAAGCAACCTTTCTAGTCGCCGCTCGTCTACAAGAGAGTAATTGAAATCGCAAATTCAGGGTAAAAATGCTTATATCAATTGCCTGGAGAGAGGCGAGTGAAACTGTGAAACCATTACTCAGTCTGCTAGCGATGTCAAACTTGTGGCTGGGTACATCTCCCGTTTTAGCGGCAAGACAGTTTAATTTCTACTGGCCGAACGATCATTTTTGTGCTGTTTATCGAGGCACTATTAATAGTGAAAAACAATTTTCAGTTTTAATTAATGAAGTAAAAAAAATTACAATTGAGGCTAATAAAGAATTCCATGTTGCGGTAACGCGCCACGGAAAAATTCTGCCAGCCTATCAAGTCGATTCCTCGACGAATTCAACGCTAGTAGAACATTTTTATCGCACTTCGACGATGGGCGAACACGTCATTCGAGTGCGGGGAACTGCGCCCGAAACAACGGTGACGGTCTGTATTCGCTAGTGTTATAGCAGGAGACAGGAGAAAAACGCTGACTCATCCTGCATATTGCCACACCTGCCTTGATACGCAGACTACAATAGATAGCAGGCCCCCTGATATACTAGGCAGGAAAACCGCCCTAAATCGGACATTAAGTACCTGTTGTTTGTAGATGCAACCCACTGACCCTAATCAATTTACTGAACAAGCCTGGGATGCGATTGTAAAATCTCAAGACGTAGCCCGCCGCTTCAAAAATCAAACCCTCGAAGCCGAACACGTTATTGTCGCCCTGATCGAACAAGAAAACGGGCTAGCCACGCGCATTTTACAACGGGCAAACCTGGATGTTCCTCGCCTGCAACAACAGCTAGAAACCTTTGCCAACCGACAGCCCAAATTACTCGCCGTCGATCAGCTATACTTGGGCCGCAGCTTAGATATTATGCTTGATCGCGCCGAAGCCTCTAGAGAAAGCTGGCAAGACAAGTACATTTCTGCCGAACACCTTCTGATTGGCTTTGCTGAAGATGATCGCATCGGACGGCGTTGTCTGCGGAGTTTCAACCTCGATCCCCAAGACTTAGAACAACACATCAAAGCGGTTCGCGGCAGCCAAAAAGTCACCGAACCCAATCAAGAAGACCGCTACGAAGCCCTCGAAAAATACGGGCGTGATCTGACCGAACAGGCAAGGCAAGGTAAGCTAGACCCCGTTATCGGACGCGATGATGAGATACGCAGAGTGATTCAGGTACTTTCTCGGCGTTCTAAAAATAATCCCGTCTTAATCGGCGAACCTGGCGTCGGCAAGACAGCGATCGCTGAAGGACTAGCCCAGCGCATCATCAAGGGAGATGTGCCAGAATCGCTCAAAAACCGCCAATTAATTTCCCTAGACATGGGCAGTCTCATTGCTGGGGCAAAATATCGAGGCGAATTTGAAGAAAGACTACGAACGGTGATGCGGGAAGTCACGCACTCCGATGGACAGATTATCCTGTTTATCGATGAAGTTCACACTGTCGTCGGGGCAGGAGCGCGAGAAGGTTCAATGGATGCTGGCAACCTGCTCAAACCCATGCTATCACGCGGAGAATTGCGCTGTATCGGGGCAACAACCTTAGATGAATACCGCAAGCACATTGAAAAAGATCCCGCCCTAGAGCGTCGTTTTCAGCAGGTTTACGTTAAGCAACCGAGCGTTGATGATACCATTTCCATTTTGCGGGGACTCAAAGAACGCTACGAAGTCCATCATGGAGTCAAAATAACCGATTCGGCGTTAGTTGCTGCTGCTACGCTATCCCACCGTTATATTAGCGATCGCTTTCTGCCCGACAAAGCGATTGACTTGATTGATGAAGCGTCAGCTAAATTGAAAATGCAGATTACTTCCAAACCCGTGGAATTGGAAAATGTTGATCGCCGCTTAATGCAGTTGCAGATGGAAAAACTCTCTTTAGAAGGAGAAGAAAAGCGTCTTGGAGTGTTAATGATTGATCGCGCTTCAAAAGAACGCCTAGAGCGAATTCAACGCGAAATTCAAGACCTAGAAGAAAAGCAAGAACAACTCTCTTCTCAATGGCAAGCCGAAAAGCAGATGCTCGACGAAATCAATGCCTTTAAAGAGGAAGAAGAACAAATTCGCCTGCAAGTCGAACAAGCAGAAAGAGATTACGATCTTAACAAGGCTGCTCAGTTAAAATATGGCAAATTAGAAGTCTTGCAACGAGAAATTGAAGCCAAAGAAACCAAACTTTTAGAAATTCAATCTCAAGGAACGACTTTACTCAGAGAACAAGTCACCGAGTCCGATATCGCGGAAATCGTCGCTGGTTGGACGGGAATTCCGCTCAATCGCTTGCTAGAGTCGGAACGCCAAAAACTACTGGAACTTGAAGGACACTTACATCAACGAGTGATTGGCCAGCAAGAAGCCGTAGAAGCGGTTGCTGCCGCCATCCGTCGCGCTAGGGCAGGCATGAAAGACCCCAGTCGCCCTATTGGTTCGTTTTTGTTTATGGGGCCGACAGGAGTAGGCAAGACAGAATTGGCGCGAGCGTTAGCAGTGTTGCTCTTTGACTCAGAAGATGCCATAGTACGCATCGATATGTCCGAATATATGGAAAAACACGCAATTTCCCGCTTGATCGGTGCGCCACCAGGATATGTGGGTTATGAAGAAGGAGGACAACTCTCAGAAGCCGTTCGCCGCCGTCCCTATTCGGTGGTGTTGCTCGATGAAGTGGAGAAAGCCCATGTAGACGTGTTTAACATCCTCTTGCAAGTGTTGGATGACGGGCGTATTACCGATTCTCAGGGGCGCGTGGTGGACTTTCGCAATGCCATTATCGTCATGACGAGCAATATTGGCAGCGAACACATTCTTACTGTTGCCGCCGACGATGCCGATTATGAAGAAATGCGAAAACGAGTCTTGCAGGCGTTACGCAAGCATTTTCGTCCCGAATTTCTCAATCGAATTGACGATCTGATTATTTTCCATACCCTGAATCGCGATGAATTGCGTCAAATTGTCAAGCTCCAAATTAAACGCATTGAAGCCTTATTAGCCGAACAAAAAATTAGCTTAGAATTAACCGATGCTGCCCTTAGTTATATCGTCAATGCAGGCTACGATCCGGTTTATGGGGCGCGTCCTCTCAAGCGAGCTATTCAACGCGAAATTGAAAATCCCATCGCTACTAAGATTTTAGAAACGACTTTTGGGGCTGGAGATACTGTTGTCATTGATTGTCAGGAGCAGGGATTAATTTTTAGTCACAAAGAGGAGCCTGTGCCTACGGTAGTCCCCGAAGTGGTTTCTCCTTAATTGATAGACATGATAGAAATTCTGCTGAAAATGGGTATATTTAAAGTGCATATATCCCTATTCTGCCAGAACGGTTATGTTAATTGCTAAATTGTCCTTAAAATCCTTCAATCATCTGACTAAGTACGCCAGCGATCGCGGATTCACTCTTATCGAACTATTAGTCGTTTTCATCGTTGTGGGTATCTTAGCCGCGATCGCTCTACCGACTTTGCTAGCTCAAGCGGGCAAAGCTAGAGAATCAGAAGCTAAAGGCAAGCTTGGTGTTATTAACCGCGCTCAACAAGTCTATTTTAACGAAAAAGCGGCTTTTGCGCCCTCATTTGATGCTTTACAAGTTCCCGCCGGTCAGGAGAAATACTATACTTTTACGATGTTATCAGGTGCTGGTGACGAGGGTATAACTAAAGCGAATGGTACTGACAATAAAGCCAATGGGACTCGCAGTTATTCAGGGGGAGTACAATACGATCTCGCGACTCGCAAATTTGACTCTCTGTTGTGCCGCGCTACAGTTGCCCCTGATTTTAGCGTGACATCCGGCAATACCGTTAATAATAATGGCGCTGTTTCCAATGCGGCGACAACTCCCCTCGAATGTGATACCGCTACGACTGAGCTAGTTAGATAGAAAGTCCTAAGTTCAATCCCAAAATACCGTGTAAATCACCCACATACCCGTAGGGGCATGGCATTGCCATGCCCCTACACCCCTTCATTTTTGTCACAGATCTTCAAACGAATTTTGTATTAATTTGTGTAAATAAAGAGACAAAGTGAGATAAATTGTCAATTTAATTTAGATGCGTTTACCCTGGTTATCTCCCAAAGTCGGGCTAAGTCTATGCCTGAATCTTCTTCTCCATTAAGTTTGTTAGTTTTTGGTTTATGGGGTGCTGGTTCAGCTTTAAAGCACTGCCGAAATCGCGCTATACTATACAATAAAAACTCAGCATCTCGTTAGCAAATTTAAGGTCATTATGGCACTGCTTACCACTGGGAGAGGATTCATTCGCGCCTTAGAACAAACAGGCGCTCTCGCCGTGTATGCTCCTTTAGAAGGGGGCTTTGAAGGCCGATACCAGCGTCGCTTGAGGACAGCAGGTTATCCGTCTCTCACGCTGAGTGCGAAAGGATTGGGAGATTTGAGTGCCTACCTACTGGGTGTGCATGGGGTGCGTCCCGCCCATTTAGGCAAAAAGGATATCGGACAAGAGGCGGCTGTCGGCCCGGTCTATTTCGTCGCGCCGATCGCCACTTCTCATTTAGCAACTCTCTCGCCCCAGTCAAAAGGGTTGGTACTTTGGATTATTGAAGGTTTTGTGCTTTCTCAAACAGAATTAGCCTATTTTATCGATTTGCCCCAACAGGAACCGCGTCTAAAAGTCGTGCTGGAGTTGGGAGGCGAGCGATATTTTCGTTGGCAACCGCTCAAAGAAACACTCATCGCTGCTTAAAAGCACCTCACAAGAATCCTTAATCTGTCAAGAACCGACGGTTTCAATGAATTCCATCGCTGCTTCTAGGCGACTCGCGCATGACTTGGCAAACGACTCAAACCACATGCGATCGCTATTTAAGGGGTCGAGGGTATCGAGCTTTTTCAGGAAGGCTCTTGCCTGTGACTCTAATTGTCTAGTTCGCGCTCGTTCTAAGTGTTCTTGTCGAATAGCTTCTTGACGCGATCGCGCAGCACCACTTCGTGATCGCGCTTGCTCTTGCTGCTGCCGTGTGGCTTCCTCTTGCAATACCTCGTCAGGAGAACGGTAGGCACGAGAGGTAGATTCACCGAGCGAGGAACACTCATCCATCGGCTTATCCTCAGAAGATCCCTGCCAAGCTGGACTTTCATTTAAGTCTAACGTTTCGAGGGCTGAGCGATAACCCCCTTGACTAGCGGCTGGCGTGGTAGACTCAGACACCAATCGGCTCAGATTTTCAACAATTTTGCTATCCGCTTGTAAGTAGGGATTTCCTTGCGGTTCACCGGAGAGATAAGGATTGTTGACCATTGAGTTACCTCTGCTCAGTCAATGACGGCTGCTGCAAGTAACTGTTCCAAATTACCAAAGTTCTCA
>JBGTNM010000021.1:0-3011 GCA_041743025.1 Microcystaceae cyanobacterium | reverse complement strand
CAATTGATGAAATTGAAGAATTGTTAGTAAAACGTTGTAATATTCTGGGTGAAATGAAAGAAGACATCAAAAATTTGACTAACTATCATTGGTTAGCTTTTGTTTAAAATGTTAGTGGGGTATATAAACCGGATTTGGTATAAAATCTAAGTTTGAAGGGCATAAGCGAACTTTAAGCGCCCATTCTTTGCGGCACACGGCAGGAACACTCGCACTGAGAGCCGGTGCTAGTTTAAGGCAGGTGCAGGATTTGTTGGGACACGCCGACCCCAGAACGACGGTAATTTACGCTCATATTGCTGATCGCTGGGAGAACAATCCCGCCCTCAAGCTGAAATGTCCGGCACTCTAGCTTTGATAAAAGTCGCTTGATTAAACTTTAGCCCATTGGCAATTCACCGTATTTTTTTGACCAGAAGACATTTTTAGACTCAAAATAAACGACTTCCTGATGTTTCCTGTCCATCCTTGCCTGAGAAGATGAACAGACGAGCATTCGCTTTTTGTGTCCCTCTTTCTCATATTCTCGCTCAGTTAATTTTTCCCCGCAGACTGGACATTGGTGTTCAGTTAATTTCAGCGCCGAGGCAGATTGTTGAGGTTTCTCTCCGGGCAATTCCCAAGTTTTGCGCCACTTATTGTAAAACATGACCGCCTGGCAGTCGGGACATTTAAGAAAATAATCTTTGTGCAGTTTCTTAGATCGGGAAGGAATCTCGACCATTTTGTGGCTGCACTGGGGACAGGCAATTTTTGATTCTTTCCCCTGTATCGTGCTTCCTTTTTGAGAGGCTACTTCGGAACGGGGTGTTGTCTCAATTCCCTTGAGCGCCTTCAATAGTGCCGGAGCGAAGTAAGTCTCATTCCAACGAATAATATACCGTTCCCAGTTTTCTTGTCCTGAAGCTATAGCATCTAACTTCCCTTCCATCTGAGCCGTAAATTCAGCTTCTAGCAACTCTGGCAGGGTTTTTGCCAAAAAAGCATCGACTTCTAGCCCCAGAGGAGTCGCTTGAAGTTGCCGTTTGTTAACTTCGGCATAACTTCGTTCTTTCAACGTCTTTACCGTCGGCGCAAAGGTTGAGGGACGACCAATTCCCCGACGTTCCATTACCTGTACTAATTTAGCTTCAGTGTAACGGGGAGGCGGCTGAGTTTGTTTCTTTTCGTGGCTGGCTTCAATTAGGTGTAACGGCTGCTCTTCGGAGACTTCGGGCAAAAGCGAATCAGCACCGAGGTCTTTCCAGTATTTAGCATAACCAGCAAAAGCGACCACCTGACCTCTGGCTTGCCAGAACAGACTGCCTGACTGCGTAATAATGCGAGTTTTGCTAAGTTGGGCAGGTTTACAGTGACTAGCGACGGTTCTCAACCAGATAAGCAGGTACAGTTCAAATTCATCGGGGGCAATCTCTTGTTTAAGTTCTGATGACGACTTGCATATATCAGTCGGTCTAATGGCTTCATGCGCTTCCTGGGCCGTTTTAGCTTGACGGTAGGCGGTGACTTTTGCCGGAACGTTATTGGGGTCTTTTTCTTGTAGCCACTGGCGCACTGTCGCGCTAAATTGGGGGTCTAAATGTACTGAGTCCGTTCTCATATACGTGATGTGTCCCGATTCGTAGAGGCTTTGGGCTACCTGCATGGTTTTTTCAGGACTCCAGTTGAGACGGCTGCCGGCGGCTTGTTGGAGCGAGGAAGTGGTGAAGGGGGCAGGAGGCGATTTACTGACGGTTTTTCCTTCAACTTTGACCACGCGATGGGGATCTTGGCGGGCTATTGCTACTAACCTATCGGCTTCTGCTTCGCTTTTGACTTGGGTGGCTTCTATCTTCTGTTCCCCTCCTTCTTCGGCATCATCGCGTTCGTCTTTCTCTTGTTTTTTGTCCGGTGCTGAAACGCTCTGGCCGAGGTAGTAAGCTTTGAAGCCTTCTTCATAAACGACAGACACCAGCCAGTAATCTTGTGGTTGGAAAGACTGGATTTCCCGTTCGCGCTGGCAGAGAATGTGTAGAGCGGCTGATTGCACTCGACCGATGGATTTGGCTCCGTTTTGTAGTTTCCAGACTAAGGGCGAGCCTCGGAAACCCACAAGTTTATCGAGAACGGAACGAGCTAGGGCAGCATTGACGAGATGGGAGTCAAGTGGGCGAGGGTGCTTGAGGGCAGCTTGAACGGCAGCATGGGTAATTTCCCGGTAGGTAACACGCTGAGGATTGTGTAGCTTGAGCGCGTCTTTGAGATGCCAAGCAATGATTTCTCCTTCTCGGTCTTCGTCAGTGGCTAAAATGACGGTATCTACCTGTCGGGCTAATTCTTTCAATTCGCTAATCGTTTTTTTCGCTTGGGGGTTTCTGGGGATAAAGCGGCAGGCAATGCGATCGCCTGTCAAATCGAATCCTAAATTGTCCTCCCCATCTTTGGCAAGTTCGCGGATGTGTCCGCCACTGGCTTTGACGATGTATTCTGACCCCAGGATTTGCCGCAGTTTTTTGAGCTTTCCCGGCGCTTCAATCAGGAACAATTTCTTAGACATTTCTTCAAATTTACTTCCCTCAAGCTACCAATTTCCCTCATTTAATGAGGCCAAAGTTTCAGGGAATATAAAGACGACCAACTCCCCTGACGTTTTCGATATCCAGAACAATTTCCAGGAGACGCTCAACACATCGATTACGATAATCTGGTTCATCCAAGCGCTCAACGTTGCCAATAGTGACCACAGGTAGAGAATCGAGGGCATTTTCTTCGCGTAGTACTTTTTCGAGTGAATCTTCGCCTTCCATATTCCGATTTGCAGTTAATAAAATCATTCGGTTTGTTTGAGCAACTTGCCAAACTACTCGGTCATTGCTGAAAATCGACAAATTGATTTCTTTAAAAGTGATGAAATTAAGAGAAATTAACTCTAGCCACCCTTGACTGGCCATACTACCCAAGAGAATTCGTGCGTATCCCTCAATGTTATTGTCGATCAGAAAGTTCATGCTTGTGATTCATGCTTTGCTTTC
>JBGTNM010000020.1:0-65077 GCA_041743025.1 Microcystaceae cyanobacterium | reverse complement strand
ATTGAAATGTTTTTGCCTCTTTTTTGAGGTCTTTCTCCTCTAGCTCTTGTCCCTTTTAATGATCTAGCATACAGTCTCACCATAGCGAGATTAACTCCTGATTCATCGATAAATATTAAATTCTTTTCCGGGATTTCCCTGACTTTTTGCCAATATTCTACTCTTTTTTGCTGCACTTCCTCCGTGTACTTTTCGGCAGCATATAACGTTTTTTTTTACACTATAATTTAAGGTCTGACTGAGTCTTCCCATTGTGGTTTTTCCTACTCTTACTCCGGTGGCTTTATGAAGTAAGTCACATAATTCTTCGAGAGTAGCATCATTATTTTTTTCCAGGATTTCCACTAAAGTTACTAGTTGCTCACTATTCAGTTTTGAGGGCGGACTGCCTCCTTGCGGTAGCGGTCTAATATCCCCAGTTTCCTGATGTTGCTTGATTAACTTTTGAATAAAACTTTTCGCCACTCGAAACCGTTGAGCCAGTTTTCTAATTGAGAATTTTTCCGCTTGCCAAACTTCGATAATTTTTTGTCTAAAGTCGATTGAGTAA
Organism: Microcystaceae cyanobacterium; assembly: GCA_041743025.1. Taxonomy (GTDB): domain Bacteria; phylum Cyanobacteriota; class Cyanobacteriia; order Cyanobacteriales; family Microcystaceae; genus JBGTNM01. The sequence goes on along the minus strand of JBGTNM010000020.1, from coordinate 64,527 downwards.
GGTTTCATTGATTTTTTGGTTAGGAAATAGATTTTGTTCTTTATAGTGTACCTCATGAGTTCAGGAATTGCTATAAGATTTTTATTTTATTTGCCTTGTTTTGCTTTAGGAGTTTTAGTCAAAAGAAATGCAATAGTAAGAAATTTTCTTTGGCAACAAAGAGTTATATTTATATTTCTTTCAGTCCTAGTTTATTGTTTAAGTCTAATGGGTAATAAAACATCTGCACTTTCTCAGTTATCGTATATAATTTTAGTTTCTATTAGTGCTTTATTAATATTTTTGTATGCTGACCACTACCTCAAAAACATTAAATTTTTACCTGCTGTATATGTTATTAGTTATTCTAGCTATTGTATGTATTTATTTCATCGACCAATATTTATAATGACTCGGCTTTTGTTCTTTCCTGCTAATGAATTAAACCAAGTATTATTTCTTTATTTAGTTTCGTTACCAACGATTATTCTTTTTTCGTGGGGGGTACAAAAAACGTATGACTATCTCACAAGCATGCTAGACCCAAAAACAAGTCTGTAATACGATTATTTAACTTCAGCAAAATACTCTTTATCAAAAATCCTAAAAAAAATAAAAGGTGGAACTTTATCAAAATAAGGTTGCATTTCATCAAAGGTTGGCCTTTGCGATCGATGCAGTAACATTGCCTCTCGTTTGTAATTGCCGAAGGGAGTAATTTTGACAGAAACAGTAGGAGATGGCAAGCCATTTTCGGCGAGAGTTGGGTAATTTGAGCGAAAGCTTTCTGATATTTTGAGAGCCGTTTCAATCATTGGCTTGGGTAAAGTAACCTGATACAACTTTTTGACAGGAAAGCCAGCGCGATCGCGATTTTCTAAAAAAATATCTTTAATGTAACCTGCTACTAAACGATGGTCGGGATGTCCGTAAAAGCCAATTTTGTCATCATAAGTCACGACAATACTCGGTTGGTAGTAGTCGATTTTTGCTTGTATCAATTGTTTAAGTAAATCGGCTGAAGTCTCTTGAATGCCACTATCAGGAAAATCGAAGACTTCCAGGTGATCAATGCCTAATACTTCTCCAACAGCTAACAGTTCCTCTCGCCGTAATTGACCGAGGTTGACTTTTTTCTGCACGGGATCGGATTCATCCACTAAACCGTTAGTTGCACCTGCTTCACCCTGAGTTAATGTGATGAGAATCGTTTTAATACCTAGACTGTCAAGCAGTTTTAGGGTTCCAGCACAAGTAATTTCGTCGTCAGGATGGGGAAAAATAAACATGACTTTTTCATCTGCTTGCCAATTTTTAACCACCGGAACAGTGTCATCCTGTAAGCGACTGCGAAGGAACCATAAACTTCCTACAAAAAGGAGAATCAGCAAAAGAATTGGCAGAAGTAACAGTTTTTTCATGAGCGATCGCGGTTGTACAACTTAAAATTTAAATTCTAAATTTCTTTTAATATTACCTTTTTTATGCGATAATTGAACCTAATAGACTTGGTAAACTTGATAAATTTATCATGAGGGAGGATAATCGATGTCATTAACGATTGAACAAGATTTAAAAGATATCTTAGCTCAAATGAATCAAACGCTGAATAGTTTACAAACAAGTGTTACTGGATTGGCGATTTTAGTGGCAAAGATTGAAACTAAGTTAGAGGCTGTTGATCAACGAATAGGAAAGGTAGAAGACGATATCAAGGATCTTGGCGGTTCTACTCGAACTCAAATTTGGGCGTTGATTGGTATCCTGGGAACAGCCGTCTTAGGAATTTTAGCAGCCGGTAGCAAGCTTTTGTTTTTTGGTAGCAATCCCTAGTGATCGCGCCTTTATACTAAACAACAGTTTATGTTCAATATTACCGATTTACTCGATGCTAATGAAGCGCTCGTCAGTGAAGGAAACATACGAATTGTTGCGCCATTATTTCACGATTACGGCGGAAATATAGCCTTTAACGGTTTAATTGCTACCCTCAAAACGTTTGAAGATAATTCTCTGGTTCGTGAAATGCTATCAGAAAAAGGAGAAAATCGCGTTCTCGTGGTCGATGGTGGCGGTTCGTTGCGTTGTGCGCTGCTTGGTGACCAATTAGGGGCATTAGCGCTCAAAAATGGCTGGACAGGATTGGTTATTTATGGGGCGATTCGAGATGCTGCCGCCATTGCCAAACTTCCTCTCGGCGTAAAAGCACTCAACACCTATCCTCTCAAAAGTTTAAAGCGCGGTTTGGGAGACAAAAATATTCCTGTGCGGTTTGGCGAAGTCACCTTTAACCCCGGTGAATGGCTCTACAGCGATCGCGACGGCATAATTGTCAGTTCAGTTCCGCTTGCTTGATAAAAGCCAATTTGGGCATTTTACCCTTCAATCAGAGTTAATTTAGCGCAAGTGATGGGAAAAATAATGCCAATAAAGGTTACAGCTAATGCTCGCTTGACTGCCGTCCCATTTAATTAATCCCAAACTTTTGAGTTGAAATCCCTCAAGAGTGTCCAACTTGATACCTTGAGGACAATCTAGCACCTTTTGGAAAGCGGCAATGAGTTGAGGACGCTGTTGCAAATACCACCAATAGCGGTATAGGTGATCGCTGTAAAATCCCGTATCGCTAGTCGCGTTTTTGAGAAACTCCTCCAAAGTTAATCCCGTTCTGAGCATGTGATAAAGGGTTAAACGCACTAAATAAGGATGTCCTCCGCTAAACGCCATTAACATTTTTAGGGGTTCGCTACTCAAGCTCAAACCATGACGCTCAGCAAGTTCTTGGACTTGTTGACAGTTGAAGGGCGGTAACTCAATTTCTAGCCCCACGTTAAATAAAGATTGGATTATAGGGATGTAGGCAAAACTTTCTGTGGAATTAACGAGAATTAAGCGCAATTTTTGCCATAAAGGATTGATTTTAGTTTTTTCATGCCAAGAGCGAATCAAACTGAAAAACTGCTGTGCCACGCTCAAAGTCTCAAACAACGTGCTGACTTCTTCTAAGGCAATGACTAAAGGGCGATCGCATTCTAGCAGCAGGTACTCTTGGAGGTAGCAGGTACAACTCATTTTACTGCCAAGATCTTCATCCCAATAGTTATCCAACTGAGCGTCTAAATGTAACTGTCGTGCTAAACTAGCGCAGAACCACCGTAACAGGCGATCGAGATCGCTCAAAATCTCGGTATCCGCTTGCTGAAAATCGAGTAGAACTGTATTGTAATCAAGCGTAGCTGCATGACTTAAAATTCGATTCATTAAAGACGTTTTTCCCATTTGTCGAGGTGCTTTCAGGCAAATGAGCGCACCCGGTTGAGCAATCTCTTGATAACAACGAGAATCGTAGGGAGCGCGTTCTAAATACAAAGAAGACGCAGGCGAAACACTCCCAGTGGGTAATTCTGGCGCGATCGCGGGTAAGGGCGGACTGTTCCAAACTTCTTCAGTCATCGTTACTCCGACGGACGCTGAAATGGAGGACGCGATGCGGGAGGAAGCCTCCCGCATTTCAGCGTCCGTTCGGGATTGCGAATCCCGCATCGCGTCCTCGCCTTTCAAAGGCGGAGCCTGCGATGACTTCGTCAATACGTTATTCTCTAATAGCAGGATACTAACTGGTTTGATCGCTGGGGGGATATCTATCTCGTCTGGCAGCAACTTTTGACCAGTGATATGCCGCTCTAATACCGAACGGACGTTCGTTTTAGTCACTTTTTCTCCCAATTCGTTGGACAAGAGTTGCCACAAACGCGAAGCAACAACTTGTTGGATGTATTTAGGAGAATAATTGTAAATCTCCGCAATTTGTTGGTATGTTTTTTTACTCGCTTGTAAAGATTCTGCTAAGATCGCTCGTTGCAAGTCGCTTAGATGCTTTCCGGTTTTAACGTGAATTAAAGAATCGGTAAACGTGAGAAGTGTCTGCAAGTCGCTCATGAGAGAAGGCAAGGAGACAGATAGCATCGGTTTTCAGAGTTATTGCTGAATTGCCTTATATCCTTTATTGTTTCTCCTAAAACTTACTGAGTCAGTAATACAAATCGCCCAACATCGGTGATAGTGATCACACTGAGCTTACTTAGCCAATATCATTCATTAAATCTTTCTTATATTTTGCTTCCCTCCTGTCACTATTGCCGCGATCATAATGCTAGGCGCAAGGATTGTCAGGCGTTGCAACGTCAGAGAAAACCCCAATTCGCGATCGCTTGTTAATTAGTCAGAGAAGATTGGGCATATTGAAAATAACTGACACAATTTAGTGGAGGCAAAAATGTCGATTGGTATTGGAATCATTATTGGTCTATTTATTGGAGCAATTGGAGCCTACTTTGTCGCGAAATACTCCGCACAGCGTAAGCTGCAAGGCACAAAATCGCAACTCGAAAGAGCTAATAAAGCTTATGAAGAAGCTGAACGACAAGCGCAAGCTGCTCAAATGCAACTCCAGTCTGTCGAAGGCTCCTATCAGGGCAAAGTTGACCGACTCGAACAATCTTACCAAAATCAGCAGACTGAACTAGAGCAAGCCAACACTCGACTCCAAGAAATCAATTTAGGGCATCAAGCTCGCATTGAAGAACTCGAACTAGCTCAAGCGCAATCTTCTTCGGTTGAAGACGCTCAAAGCCAAATTCAAGCTATCGAACGCGCCTATCAATCTCAAATTCAAGAACTGCAACAAGTCCATGCTGATGCGATCGCTGAAGTAGAAACCATCCATCAGACGCAACTTCAGGACATTCAACAAGCCAATCAAACGCAACTGCGCCATCTAGAATCAGCCTATCAAAGCCAAATTATAGAACTCCAGCAATCCCACAACGACGAAATTTGCGCTTTGCAAGAACAACTCTCTGCTAGAGCAGAGGAAGCAATGATGGGGATGGCTGGAGTCGCTGGACTGGCTGGACTTTCCGAGTTTAGAGATGAAGAAACGACAGAGGCAGACAACTGGCTAGAGCAGTCGGTAGACACTTCAAGCACCGAGGAGGAAATGCTCTCTCCTGAGTTGGAGATGGACATAGTTCAAGTCATCTTTGAGGAACCCGCCGTTGCTCAATGGAATGGCTTGCTTGAAGAACCCATGTCAGTCCCAGACTTCGCTACCAGTGCTGACTTAGAAGCACCGGAAATTTCAGAAGACCAGGTAATTGCTCAACTTACTGAATTTATTAATGATTCGAGCGATACAGGCACAGAAATCCTGGATGAAGAAGAAAACCTTTTAGCAACTTCTCAATTCGACGATTTCTTTGATTTACCTAGCTTGGAAGAAGAAGCCGAGGCGATGCTCCGAGAAACTCCTCAATTTGATCATTTTGTCGATGGGGAGTCAGTGGAGACAGAAAATTCTCTTGAAGAAATTTCCACGCCTGATATAGAGTTTTTATCAATGCTGCAAACGGAAGAAGATCTAGAAATCGCTTCCCCTCAAGCTAATTTTTCCGAGGCATCAGAAGACTTAAATCAATTGTGGTCAGAAGATGCTGAAAGCTTTCCTACGCCTGATCTAGATTTTTTGGAAATGCTCCAGACAGACGATGAAGCGACTGCCGATTTTAGTCAAGCACCTGTTTTAGAAGGGGAAGATCCGTTTACCAATTTCTTCGGTGCTAACGGTGAGGCTGCTAGCTTGAACACCGATGACGCTTTGGCTTCCTTATTTGAGCCAGACAGCGAAAAACCGGACGAGGCATTTCTGAATATGCTTAACACAGAGGAAGAACCCCAGCCAAATAGCAATGGCACTTCTCACAATGGACATACCGATGATTGGGACAATCTCTTTGATGAAACTTCTCTAGAGAACGGACAAGGAGATAGTGACTTTCCGCTTGAGGAACTGATCGAATCCAGCACATCGGATGCTCATTAAACGGCTAAAATTTCCGCTTTAACCCCCGTTCGACTGCTGAACGGGGGTTAATTTTTTAAAACTACTTATCGCTTCTTTCTCTCTTGCCTCTTGCCTACTATTTGACACTCAGCAAAATCTCGATTAAGTTTGATAGTAATCTCCGCAATACTACTGACTAATGCGTATGAAAGCCAGTCAGCTCGATCTCATTCTCCAAGAATTTTCGCAAAGCATCAGTGACATTGAGGGGGCTATCCTGGTGTCTTCTCAAGGACAACCCATAACTCAGGCGATCGGACTTGAAGAAAACACTTCTCAAATTGTAGCGGGAACGATTCTCTCTGCCGCCGCGCAATTGCAAGCAGAAAATCAGTGGTCGCGTTACCAGCAAGTCTGCATTCGCACCCCCAAAGGATGTGTCACTTTAGTCGCCTGTACGGAAGACATTTTTCTGTTGGTTAAGACGAAAAAAGCTCTTTCGGGACTGTTAGAGCGAGAAATTCAACAACTGCTCCGACAGATTCAACAGGCCCTGCAAGGTAATACGCCAAGCGCAACTCATCCCTCAGTGCCTAAACCTATCGTGACACAATCGGCGGCGATCGCGCCTGGTGCTTCGGTAGATGCTGAATTTATCCGTTGTGTTCAGCAGGAACTCGCCCAATTCATCGGGCCAATTGCCCCTTTGGTTTGTCATCGCCTGTTTGCTGATTCTCCCCACTGGTCGATGTCCCAATTTATCGAGGCCCTGGCCCGCAAAATCCCTGACCGCCAGCAAGCGATCGCTTTTGAGCAACGAATGCTTGCTCTCGAATGGGTAAGTCCAAATACCTCTCTGTCTGCGCTTGATGGCGGTTCAAAGTCCTCTGTTGCCTTTCGTTTAGGTTGAACTAAGTTCGTACAATTTCATAAAAAAAACATTTACAGCAGATTTAATAGTGAGATCCAACAACCCGCATCCTTGTTGGGTTTCGTTCTCACTCAACAAAATCGATTTTCATAACAGGTCTAGTGAATCATACACCGTCTTACACCAAGCTTTAGCTTGTAGAAATTATGAACGCTTTTCATGTTAAATTCTTTAATAAAATTCTGGCTACAACTGCTTTTTTAGTAACAGCAACTAGCTTAATGAACCACCAGCTAGTTCAAGCTTCTAGTAATAACTCAGAACCCATTCAATCACCTTCTGTTTTGATCAACCAGTCTAGACAAACTTCTCCTGCACCATTAGTGATTCAAAAGGCACAAATAGCCTTTCTACCAAATTGGTTAACGCCATTAATCATGCTAGGAGTATTCATTGTTCTTATCCCTCATGTTGGCTTTCTTTTTGGTTTGGTTGTTATTGGCGAAAAAGACGTTGGAATTGCTGTCAAAAAATTCGCTAGTAATGGTTGGGATTGTGACTACTCTAGATGGCATCCCAGTTGCAGAAGGAGAAATTGCCGGCCCGATCATTGCTGGTCATGAAAACTTCCAAAATGGACAAAAGTTCATCAATGGAGGAGGGCAAGAATTAGTCCGAGAGACTGCCTTAGCTAACATTCAGCAAGAAGTCGTTGAAGCTGAACAAGGAGTCAACATCTCTGAACTACACGCCAATGCGAGAGTCAAAGAAGCGACTGGCGAAGCCGAATCCATCCGAGTCACCGGCGAGGCGAGGGCAGATGCTTATCGAGCAGGGGTTGAAGCGTTAGGATCGAGCAGTTACACGGCTTTACAATTAATGCAAGTGATTGGCGATCGCCAGGTTCGTGTCGTTCCCGATGTCTCGGTTTCGGGTAGTAATAACGGTGGGGGTTTAGTTGATGGGTTATTGGGAATGCTGTTATGGAATCAAGCTAGTCAACATTCCGAAATGCCTATCCCCACTACTGACTCATCAAAACCACCAGCGCAAAACGCCATTGCCGATATTCCTGAAGCGATTTCAAAGGCGATCGGATCTTCCTCTTCTTAAAAGGTTTTACAAAATACAGGAAGCACCGTAATACTTACCTTGTTCTCCAGCCTGAGTGCGTTTTAGAGAATCAAGGAGTTGCTGCTTCACTTCTGGCTTTAATTGTTTGCCCTGATCAGGATCAACTAGCAAAGACTGGATGGTTTCAGCAACAGTTTCCTGAATTAGCAGGCTGTTACACATTTAAATTGCCTATGCCAAAATCCTTTACATCTTAAACCCTACACTCTACACCCAATCTCAACCAGCAATCTAGATGTTCTACAGCTTAAAAGAGGGCTATCAAATTGTCAAACGTTTAAGCTCGCATTCATCGGGTAAAACGTTTTTAGCCCTCTGTAAAACTCAATTTCCGCCAATTCCTTGTATTATTCAAGAACATAGCAGCCCCCATCCTCAAAGCTTCTATCGACTCTCACAAAAATTGCAAATATTGGGATTAGATTCACAAATCCCGACTTTAATTGATACTTTTGAAATAGCAGGAAAATTTTATTTAATTGAGGAATTTATTGCAGGTCAAAATTTAGCCACTATTTTGACAGAAGAAAAGCTCTTTGGAATCGAGCAAATCATTCAATTGCTAGAAGACTGTCTGCCGATTTTATTTCGGATTCACGAGCAGGAAATTATTCATGGCGATCTCAAACCCACTAACCTGATTTATCGGACGGTTGCTAACACGAGAGAATTAGTATTAGTAGACTTTAGATCGACTCATTTTGATCGTGATTCTGCTAATATTTTAGCCGATCCTCAATACGCTGCCCCCGAACAATTGTTGGGCAAGGGAACTTATGCCAGCGATCTCTACAGTTTAGGGATAATTTGTCTGCATCTTCTGACAGGAATGCCTCCTTTTGATTTATTAAATCGTCCTCTACCCGAAATGTCTCATGCTGCTTTATGTCAAATTTTACAACGATTGGTCGAACCCAATTTACAGCAGCGATTTTCATCGGCTAAAGCGGTGTTACAAGCCATGCAACGCTTAGGAATGAAACAAAAAACAAAGCATCAGGCTGAGTTTTTAATAAGTAACTGTTACGCGATTCTCCAAGGTGATGATGAGCGATCGCAGCGCGTCAATACTGTTACGATTAGTCCTGATGGTAACATTTTAGCGAGTGGAAGTGACGCTCGCACGATTCGTCTGTGGCAATTACCCAACGGTGAGGAGATAGGATGTTTTAGCAGTCATGAAGGAGGCGTTAAATCACTTGCTTTCTCTGCCGATAGCGAATCATTAGTGAGTGGTGATGTTAAAGGCATGATCTATTTATGGAGTATCAAACAACAAGCTTTAATTCAATCGTTTCAAGGACATAAACAGGCAGTAAATGCTCTTTTATTGAATGCTCAAGGACAGTTAATGAGCGGGAGTGCAGATAAGACCGTTAAGGTGTGGAATTCTCAAACCACTCAAACCCTTGTCACCTTAAAAGATCATCAACTAGGCATTACTGCGATCGCTTTTCATCCCACACTCCCCTTACTCGCAACTGCCAGTTTAGATCGCACCATTAAATTTTGGGATTTTACAACATTTAAAGTGATAAAAACTTGGAAAAAACACACCTGGGCAGTTCGAGCGAGCGCCTTTAGTCAAGATGGTAAGTTACTTGCGACAGGAGGCGACGATAATTTGATTCTTTTATGGGATGTAGCAACTGGAAAGATATTGAAAGAAATTTCTGGTCATTCTTGGACAGTAACCGGGCTATCTTTTGGGCAAGACGGACATATTTTAATCAGCAGCAGTTGGGACAAAACGATCAAATTGTGGCAAATAGCGACGGGCAAACTAATGACTATTTTGACGGGACACACTGACTCAATTGATGCTATGGCTGTTCATCCTTTTGAGCTAATAATAGCGAGTGGCAGCCAGGATGGAACCATCAGATTATGGAATTTAAAGCAATTGATCTCTCCGTGATCTAAAGACACAGGGATTTTAATTGGAGTAGGGGCGAGAACGGCCGTTCGCTCCTACAAAAAGTTTTTATGTGCCGTATTTCTTCCTCTGACAAGAAACATTGACGTTACGGCGACAGCAGCAATTAACATCAAAAAAGTGACGGTGACTAAAGCAGCACCATAACCGAAATCTAAATAGCGCATCACCGTTGTATAAATGTAAATCGAAACGGTTTCGGTTGCTCCCGCAGGGCCGCCGCCTGTCATGACTTGAACGAGGTCAAAAATGCCAAAAGCTTGAGCAAATCGAAAGAGAGCAGCGATTAAAATTTGAGGCATAATCAACGGTATGGTAATTTGCGAAAAACTCTGCCAAGCATTTGCCCCGTCAATAGCATGAGCTTCATATAAGTCTTGAGGGATAGCTTGTAGTCCAGCCAGCAGAATAATACTAATAAAAGGCGTGGTTTTCCAGACATCCGCACAAATCAAAGTCACCATTGCTAAAGTTGGATCTCCCAACCAATTAATATTTGTCTCAATTACTCCTAATCGTTGCAGTAGATCGTTAATAACCCCATACTGATCGTTAAAAATCCATGCCCATGCTAATCCCATAATCGCTGTTGGTAACGCCCACGGCAGGATGGCAATAGTTCTAATGATTCCTCGCCCACGAAATGATTGATTTAAAACGAGGGCAATGCCCATGCCTAAAATCAATTCTAAAGTAACACTAATTAAAGTGAAAGTTGCCGTATTTCCTATAGATTGCCAAAATCGTCCATCTCCTAACAGGCGGCTGTAGTTGGTCAAACCTGAAAAAATAGGTTTTAATTGAGTTCCTAAGTTTTCTGTCAATAAACTTAACCAAAAGGCTCGTCCGATGGGATAAATAAATACTAGAGCCAGTAAAGTTAGAGCAGGAATGACCATTAACCAGCCTGTTTTTTGTTCGTTATTCATCTTAAAATCAGTGATTATTTGAATGTTGAAAGTCAAAAAGCAAAAATTAATATTTAGGTGAGAGATGAAGTTTTATTTTGCATCTCCAATTAAAATAAAGGGCGACCAAAAGTGAGGATGTTTTTTAATTAAACTCAACTTTGCTTGTCGCATGGCTTCGGCTATTATTGAGAGTAGTGGCTTCTCCAGAGTGATCGCCCTCTTCTTGACGAATCCGCAAAGCTTGTTGGTAATAGTCCAAGGCTTGCAGGAGTTGTCAGGTGTTATTGTAAAACAAACCAATACTAATGAGGGTAGTGGATTCTCCAGCGCGATATTTAATTTCCCTTATTATCTATGGAGATGTTATTCTTAAGCAAGTTCCCGCAGATATTAATGATAATTTAGCTAGAAAGCACAGTTTAATAAGTTTAATAGTAAATAAGACAGGTCATCAATTCACTTTTGGAGAGACAATCAAGATGAATATTCAGTTACAGATTGACGAAAAATTACTGCAAGAAGCGTTAGAGTTAGGTCAACATCAAAGCCAACAAATATTAATAGAGGAAGCCTTAAGAGAATATATTCAACGTAGAAAACAAGTTAATATATTAGACCTTTTTGGCACAATTGAATATGACGACAACTATGATTACAAACAACAGCGTCAATTGCCATGAAAGTTATTGTTGATACTTCCGTATGGTCTTTAGCATTTAGACGACGTAATACCCCTCATCAAAGTTCTGAAATTCTATTACTACAAAATTTAATTATACAAGGTCGAGTAATTTTATTAGGAGCAGTTAGACAAGAAATTTTGTCTGGTATTCGCCATCAAAATCAGTATGAACACTTAAAACAAAATTTGCGAGCATTTCCCGATCTTGCACTACAAATAGAGGATTATGAACTTGCTTCAGAATTTTGTAATACTTGTAGAAATCATGGAATTCAAGGGGCAAATACAGACTTTCTCATCTGTGCGGTAGCGGTTCGTCGAAATTATGAAATTTTAACAACAGATAAAGATTTTGAAAACTTCTGTCTTTATATTCTAATTAAGTTGAGTTGATTGTAAATTTACCAATTTTTTCTAAGTACCTGGTCAAAGTTAAAGTTACTGGTGAAGATAGGGAACAGGGAACAGAAAGGGCGATCGCTTGATGGTTCTCAGTCCTGTTAGTCCAGCAATTAATTGAGAAAAAAACACAGAGAGTCATTCTTCATACATTGATTTTACCCCCATCTTGGCAAAGAATTCGGCATAATAAGTCACTAAACGCATTAATAAAGGTGCATGAATCAACCGCTTCCTAATTCTCATCCTCCTACGGTTTCTCGTCGAACCGCCTTAAAATTTCTCGGCGTAGGAACCATCGGCAGCGCGATCGCCTATTCTCGTCTAGCTAAGCCACAGCCTTCTGTCTACCAGTCAGATCCGATGTCTTTACCCTATCGCTTGAGTCAGCCGAAATCGGTGGTAGTGATTGGGGCAGGACTGGCGGGATTAGCCTGTGCTTATGAATTGAGTTTACGCGGCTTCCAGGTGACACTGCTAGAGCGATCGCCTCAATTGGGCGGCAAAATTGCCAGTTGGACAGTGCTAGTCGGCGAAGATGAATTTAAGATGGAACACGGCTTTCATGGCTTTTTCCCGCAATACTACAATTTGAAAAGCCTGGTTAGCGAATTAGCCATCCAAGATAATTTTAAGTCTTTAGACTTTTATAGCGTTGTCTTTCGAGACGGTCGATATCGCCCAGAAACGTTTTATCCCAGCCATTCAGCCTTTCCTTGGAATATTATCGATTTAGCTGTTTGGTCGCCTAATCGCCTGCAATGGGGCATTAATTTGGCTAAAATGGCTCATTGGCAAGTGTTTCGTACCATTACAGGGTTTCAAATCCCCCAAAGTTTTGAGGATCTTGATCGCCTCTCAGTAACTCAATGGGTGGAAAATGGGTTTCCTCAAGGACTCTACGACCTCTATTTTCTCCCTTTTGCTAAATCTAGCCTCAACGCGCCTGACGTACTAAGTGCGGGGGAATTATTGCAATTTTTCCACTTTTACTTTTTTGGCAACCCGGAAGGACTAGCTTTTAACGGTACGAAAGACGACATGGGAACAAGTTTAGTCGAACCGATCGCTCTAGCTATTAAAAATAACGGCGGCAACATCATTACTCAAGCGACTGTCAGCCAAATTACTGGTAAAGCAGGCAAAATTGATTCATTAACTTACCAACAAGGCAATGTGCTAACCGATGTACCATTTGAGGTTGAACGCAATCCCTGGTTAAGTCATGATGATTTGACTTATTATGGGGCGGGCGATCGCCTTTTTGTTTCGCCGTCAGGAACCGATGAAGCCATGTCTCTAACTTGTCCCCATCAAGGCTGTACAGTACAGCGACAAGCAGATGGGCAGTTTTTATGTCCTTGTCACGGTTCGCGCTTCGATGGGGCAGGAAAGCGACTACAAGGCCCGACAACGCAGGATTTACCCCATTTTAAAGTCTTAGAATGCATGGATGCGACTGCTCAATTAGTTGCAACTTCTCCGGTTTCCCCAGAATGCGAGGCGACTTTAAGCACCGATTATTATGTCATCGCTACCGACGTGCCAGGGGTTAGACAATTATTCAGTCTGATAGATGGGGAAGTTGAACCGACTCTTGCTCAACAAGTCGAAAAATTAGCGGTAGCCGATCCTTTTGCTGTAGCGCGGTTTTGGTGCGATCGCGATTTTGACTGGGAGTACAGTGATTTTACGTCTCTTTCGGGCTATCGCCTTACCGACAGCATCACCCTCTACCACCACATTCAGCAACAGTTTATCGATTGGGCGCGTCGAACGGGAGGAAGTGTGGTCGAGTTACACGCTTACTGCTACAAGGAAAAAGCATTCCCGACGCAAGAATCCCTTTTAGCAACCTTTGAGGCGGAATTGTATGAAATTGTGCCACAACTAAAGGAAGCAACTATTTTACACAAAGAATTGGTCAATCAAAAGAATTTTTCTGGTTATCCTCCCAATAGCTATGCAGAACGTCCACAAACCTCAACTGCTGTGTCTAACTTATTTTTTGCGGGGGATTGGGTAAAAATGCCTTTTCCTTGCGGGTTAATGGAGAGAGCGATCAGTAGTGGCTTGCTGGCTGCTAATGAGATTCTGTTTCGAGAAGGCTTGCAACGGCGCAAGTTACTGACTGTGATGCCAGAAGGGGTGTTAAAAATCTAAAAGCAACTTAATCTTCTACTCTTGCATGAATGCCTTTTGCAAGAGTGCCTTTTAACTAATCTTGCCAAGGAATATCATCTAAATCCACTTCTGCTAAGTCTAGCGTATCTTTTTGCATCGTTTCGTCATCTAGCTGTTCGGCAAGACTGTTTGCCAAATTGAGTATCGTTTGGGCTGGTTTGAGAGGTTTTGGTGTCAGTGAGACGACAGGGCAAAATTTTTCTTGCCGAGGCGAGTCAGCTTGACGTTCGGGAAATAAGTGCTGTACGAAAAAATCTAGGGTGGTTGGTTTTAACCACCCGCGAAGCACGGCTGTCGCGCCAAATTTTAAGCCTAATTTCTGCTGTTCGCTTAAAATTGCCTGAATTTGAGCTTCGTTTAAGAGATAAGCTTCTCGCAGATAATAGCCGAGTGGTTGTTTCTCTGTTTGTTCGACAAGCGATCGCCAATAACTGCCAAAAAAATCCGCCGTCGGTTGTTGCAGCCACCCCCGCAATACAAGAATTTCCCCTAAAAGGTGTTCGGGTTGGCGTTTTTGGTCTTCTAAGGCAACGATGAGTTGGTTAGTATTAATCAAATCGGCTTGTTGCAGGAGCAATCCGATGGGCGGATGCCAGTAAGCTTGAGGAATGACGATGTGAGGTTCCGAGAAAATGAGATCGAACTGGGATGGCATAGCGGGGAGGTTGAGGGCATTATTCTTTTATATAACCCGTTTAATCTCGTTTAAGTGTAATTTGAATCCTGAAAGTTGGCGATCGCGATCGGTTATTCATAACGGTTTTAATAAAAGTAAGGTGGGACGAGGATGAGTGAACTGGAGTCCCCTTTCAAGACAATCGCTACCATTATTAATGCTTAATCGTAAATTCATCAAATTTGATGGCGGCTGAATCGGGATAGCGGGTATCAAAGCGATAGCTACTAATAGTTCCTTTACCTGTATCAAAAATGCTGAAAACGGTAATATCATTACTGGCAATATAAGGCAAGGGATAATGATTTTCATCCGCTAAAGCAATCAAACTAGGAATCACGGGTTCTAGTCCATTAGGATCGCCAGTTACACTATAATTTTCGGGGGAATAATCGGGTGGAATCGGTCGTTCATTTTCTTCTAAATGCGCTCCATAACTGTTGCCCACATTCGAGGTTTCTAGAAAGTGTATGCCACTCACACTGACAAAGCGATTCCAAAGATGAGAGTGACCAAAAAAGACCAATTGTACGCCCGCAGATTCCAAGAGAGGCATTAAATCTCGAATAATATAATCATCTTCTTTAGGATATTTGTAGCGTACCGATTGAATACTTCCATCTTCGGCATTGTCTATATTCGCAATAGGATCGGTGTAGGGCGGGACGATATTTCCTCCTAATGTATGTACTGGGTGGTGAAACATGATTATTTTATATTTTGCTTGTTTAAATTTCTGACTCTGTAGTTCTGTTTCTAACCATTGATACTGAGAGCTATCGGGAGTAATGGGTTCAAAAATATGCTGTCCGTAGCCCCAATTTTGAGGATCGTTTAAATCTTTTTGGGCTTCTTGATATCTACCTTTGACTTGTGGATCGAGGTTAGGAGAACGCCAAATTTGCGTGATATATAAAACCACTAACCTAATATCGCCAAAGGTGACGGCATAATATTTTTTGTTGGGTAATGTAAAAATTTCTTCGTAAGAATCCGTATTAAATGAATTGTTTTTAATCCATTCCTCTTTAGATATAAAGGCGTTTTTCTGGGCAACTTCTAGATAATACTTCTCAGCTTGAGAGCGAGGAAATGCGTTACTAAATTGCTGATCTAGCTCTTTATCTTGAGAAAATCTACCCATCACTTCATGGTTGCCAATAGCAGGATATAAAGGAGCATATTGGATTAATTCGCCGCCATGATAAATCGTGTGTTTTTTATTTTTTTCTAACTGGTAATTGGCTTGTCCCTGAAGGCAAGGAAAAAATGCGCCTCCTCGACTGTCATCAAACCATTCCGAAGCGCGATCAGGAATATTGACTAAATCTCCTGCGATGAAAACAGCATCAACTCGCCCGACAGTTTCGACCACTTTTTGCAAGTTTGCTGCTACCATTGGCATCAATTGATGGTCGGAGGTGAGGAGAATTTTTAAAGCGGTTCCTGATAGCGGTTTGGGCGTAAGTGAAAAAATATCGCTTTTAATTTCTCGTTCCTGCTCAATACTAATCACTTGATAAGGAATTCGCTGTCCGGGAGTTAACCCTGTTACTGCTGCTTCGTGCCGCCAAATATTGCGTTCTGTGGTTTTTTCATAAGCAGGACTGACTTGAGAGTTAATATCTTCTCGCATTCGACTGAGTTGGGTAGTTTTAGCAATGGCAACGGTTTCTAGATTATCTCCATAAATAACGCGATGTTCGCTGCCTAAAAATTCAGTAAACCAAACCACATTGACAGACGTTTCGGTTGGCAATTGTAAAAAAGGATCGCTCAGCAGCGAAAGTGGAGCTAGCGGAGATAATGGCTGATTTAAAATACTCAAGCTAACCACCAAGAAAACGACTAGAGCCAAAATGGCATTTTTAAAAAGCGCCATAAAATTTCTCAGTAATTATACAAGAAAAGTCGGGTAGACATTGCCGATACCTTTCTTAAAAACCCGAATATTTGCCCCAAAAAACGAGTTCTGCTGGGCCGCTCATGTAGGCTCGCCCATCAGTTTGCGACCATTCAATAGTCAGGCATCCCCCAGGCAGTTCGACGGTACAAAAGCGATCGCAATGTCCCGCCAGCACTCCCGCGACGACCGCCGCACAGGCCCCCGTCCCGCAAGCCAGGGTAGCGCCTGCCCCCCGTTCCCAGACGCGCATTTTGAGATAATTAGGTAGCACAACCTCGATAAATTCGATATTGGTGCGTTGGGGAAAAACCGGGTGATGTTCAAATTGCGGGCCGAGGGTAGCTAAATCGATAGCGGCAACATTCTCGACGAAGGTGATGCAGTGGGGATTGCCCATGCTGACACAGGTAAGCGACCAAGTTTGCCCAGCCACCGAAAGCGGTTGGTTGACCACTTTATCGTCGGGATGGTTGAGGGTAGTGGGAATTTCCTTCGCTGTCAGCCAAGGGACACCCATATCTACCGTGACTTGTCCGTTATCCATCAAGCGAGGAACCATCACGCCCGCTAAGGTGTGAATTTGATAGGCTTTGCCGGAAATCTCTGCCCCTTCCAAGGTTGCGATAAAGCGAGCGAGACAGCGAATGCCATTGCCGCACATTTCCGGTTCTGAGCCATCGACATTGAAAATCCGCATCGAATAATCGCTGCCGTCCTGCCCTGGCAAGGCAAAAATCACCCCATCGGCCCCGATACCAAAATGGCGATCGCACAGTTTAACGGCTTGTTGGGGTGACACAATGGGTGTAGCACTCTGGCGGTTGTCGATCAGGATAAAATCGTTACCCAATCCCTGATATTTGGCAAATTCAACAGTCATGGCCGGTCAGTTATCAGTAACATGAATAATTATCAATTAATTTCTCTTAATGCACAACAAATTTCTGATAATTAAAGTGCTGGGAATAGACAAGAGAGATTAAAACATGAGTGAATTTGACACGGGGCTGCCCAGTGTCCGTCAAGTCCAACGGCTGATTAAAGAAAAAAACCGGGTAGAAATCAAATTAATCACCAATGATTTGCTTGAGGGCACCATTGTCTGGCAAGATTTACAATGCCTTTGTTTGGTCGATAATGCTCACCAACCGACCCTCATCTGGCGGTCTGCGATCGCTTATTTAAGGCAGAAAACCTAAAACCTGTGATATTCTCAAGCTAAAATTTGGGAAATCAGCAATATTGGGGATATCTCTGAAATTACCCCCGCGATTTAGTCACTAAAGTCTATGAGTATCCAAAGTATCGTCGAGCAAGCATTAAATGACGGCTATCTAACGCCAGGGATGGAAGCGGAAGTCGGACGGATCTGCGAATCGGCCTCAGATTTATCGCTAGAAGAATACTTGGCTCTCGATCAGCTAATGGGGGCATTATTGACGGGGGAAGTGATCGCCATGCCCCGCAAGCAGTTTGTGAATGTCATGGAAGAATTAGTCCTGGGAGAGGCCGTCAGCCGTGTTTCTAAGATTGATACCCCAGAAAACATCCAGTTGGATGTGGGAGATATCGCCGCCTATGCCCTCAATCGATTGCCTCCGTTGTACGCGACGACCGAAGAAGGAACCCAATATCAACGCCAACGCGCTCAAGCAGAACTGCAAGCGTTGATCGCTCAAGCCGTCGATGAAGGCATTCAACGCTATTTAGCCCGGCCAACCATTCCCGGAAATCCGCTCGAAAAACCAGAAAGCAAAGATATTTTGGGGCAAGTGAGCGATCTGCTGAAGTCGTTTGCTCCTGATTGAGGAATTAAGTGCAAAGATAAATTTTGGGGGGGGGAACTTTTTGAAAACTCGTGCGTCTCTACCAGCATCCGTGAGGAGTCTTTATACGTTATACGTTGGGTAAGCTCATGAGTCAAGCAATTTCAGCTTCCTGGTCAACGGCTACGAGTCAACAGCCACTGTCGAAAGTGACTCCAGATAAACTTTCCAACTTTGACCTGATTGCACTAGCTCAGGAAGGCTTTCATCCTGATAGAATCGTCTTCGCCGAACTAATGCGCCGTTATCAGTCGCACGTTGACAGGATTTTGTACCATCTGGCCCCCGATTGGCAAGACAGGGCCGATTTAGCCCAAGAGGTTTGGATACGGGTCTACCGCAATGTCAAACGCCTTAACGAACCGATGAAATTTCGGGGATGGCTCAGCCGCATTGCCACTAATTTATTTTATGATGAGCTTCGCAAGCGCAAGCGCACCAGCCATCCGGTTTCGCTAGACGCGCCGCGACGGATCGATGATGGAGAGGTCGATTGGGATATTATTTCCGACTATCCTAGCCCTGACGACACTTTAGCGACCTGTGAATTTTACGAAAAGCTGAGATGGGCGATCGCTGCTCTACCGGAAGCGTTTCGCACTACCATTATTCTGCGAGAAATTGAAGGACTCGCTTACGAAGAAATTGCCCAAATGACCGGCGTATCTTTGGGAACTGTCAAATCGCGCATTGCCAGAGCCAGAGCTAAGTTACAATCAGTCTTAGAAAACTATATTGTTTGACAAAGAACGAGAAATTTCGCTTTTGGGTGAGGAGTGACATTGCCATGCTTGAAAACAGGCTGTTTTAGCCTGTGGTTATGTCACGCTTAGGAGAAATCGAACATGATGTCAAATTTTGAACGCGATCGCTACCAAAAAGCCGATTTAATGCCTATGAGCAACCAATTTGAGCGTTTTGAGTTGTTAAGTGCCTATCTTGATGGAGAAGTCAGCGTCGAACAACGCTCTTCAGTTCAGCAATGGCTCGACAGCGATCCTCAATTTCAGGCTACTTACCTTCAACTGTTGCGCCTGCGACAAGAGATGGTTAATTTACCGATTCCCGATGCTTCCATCGCCAGTCAACAGTTTTGTGGGCAGGTATTACAGAAGATCGATTGCCAGCGTCGGATGAGGCGACTAGCTATTGGTGGCAGTATTGCGGTTACTGCCCTCCTACTCGGTATGATTTCGAGCTTTGCCGGACGTGATCGCTTTTTTGCGCCCCATTTTGCTGATATCTCGCCTATTATTACGGAAATAGAATCTGAACCCCTAACGATTGCCCTCAATTATCCTGTCGTAGAAATTCCGACTCGCCCTCATTAGGCAACTGCAAATTAGCGGATATTGGTACGATTTAACAAATCCAGCACAAAAAATTCCCCATCATCATAAATTCTTTTGCGGGTTTGACCAAGTTCTTTGAGATTTTCTTGAAAGTCCAAAGTTTGCTTTGACTCAATCGTCACCCAACGACTAAAATTCCAATTTTTAAGTCTATATTCAACCACTTCTCTTGTCATACCTAATTCGCTTTTATAGGCATAGGCAACATATCTGATTGATTGTGAAACGAGATAGTCAGCTAATGCTTCACTCCCTTTGTATAAAGGTACACCAGGGGGAGGACTAGCTTCGCCAGGAACATCAGCTACTAGAATTCTATTTTGCTTAAAATCTAGCAGAAAAGGTTTTTCAACTCTTGCTAAAAAGACTTCTCCGGCGGGAACTGCTTGCTGCATTTTGAGATATTGTCCACTCTCTCGGGCTGAAACCAAAGGTAAATTACCCAATCCCACTCTAATTTTATCAATATTATTTTGCTTGTAAAAACTCCGAACAGTATTACCGCCAATCATCATGCCCATTAAAACCATAGCAATCGGTAAGGCGTTGAAAGATAGAAATTTCTGATTATCTCTGTGATTTAGCTTAGTACAAGCATTGATTGTTAAGACGATTAAGGCGGGAAAAACAAAAGGAAAAGGATAACGTGTCGTATCAAATCCTCCATTGACTATAATAATTATTAAGGTTCCCAAAACCGCACTGAGGAAAAAAGACAACAACGCTTCACGACTAGCAACGTTTCTCATGCGTGAACGAATACCAATCAAACCGAGTATTACAAGCGCAATAAAATCAATGCTTTTCATTTTTTCGATAATGATTTGTATCGCTAGCGCTAATGTCAATTTCTCGTATGAATAATTGATACCCGTATAAACAGAGCCATGATATCCTTTGCCTAGGACTGGATATAATAAAGTTCCTGATGATTGATACAATGATATCATCCAAGGCAAAATAAATAGTAATGTCAATATAGATGCCAAAATAAATTCATAAATTGCTGATCGGCGATTATTATTTTGAGCTTCTAAAATATAAAAAAGATAACTTAAAATAAATAGAATTCCGCAAGCGGGAATAAAACTATTTTTGAGAGAACAAATTGCTGCTGTTATAAGAGCAATAAGGCAAGCATTAACTTTAAAGTTGCTAAATTTCAACCCTTCCCATTCAAGAATCATAAAAAAACTTAGAAAGAGAGCAGTAGCAGTTAGACTACTCGTTGTATTGGTGCGTGGATAAGGAATGAGTAAGAAAAGGAAAAGTAGAAAAACGGCTTGCCTCTGAGAAATATTTTTTTTATTGCAGTATTCTAATATAAGTAAGATTGTGACGATTAAAGCAATACCTGGATCGATAAGATTTAAATTCGCTTCATCAAATACGCTTAAAATAAAAGTTTGTAAAAATGCTTGCCCACCTAATGAGGTTACAATCCTTCTAGCATTGAAAGGATCGGGGCTGAGAGAACCTGTCTGAAGCATCTGATTGGGAAAGACAAAATAACTGCCTAGATCGTCTCCAATATGAAATTTATGACTGTACACCCAACCAGAATATTGAATTAAAATTAGCCCTGAAACGATTAGACAGCCAAGTAAAAATACTCTATCTTTTCTGCAATCATTAAAGAATTTTTTAAATAAAGTCAAGGAAAATTTTCTGTCGTAGAAAAAATCGATTAGCCAGGACAAAAAACCCGATATTAAATAAATTAAAATAGTTGTCTGTGAAATGAGCGATGTCAAGTTCAACAATCCGCCGATACAAATACTAAAAGCCATCCCCCAAGCAGCTTTTTGCCCCCAGCCTACTCTATGTTTTGAGAAAAGAAGGAGATTAATAATTTGTCCCCAGCCGATCAAAGAGACAAGAATAAAAAACCCCCATATAAAGGCTAATAAATATGAAGATATGCTCGTTAAATGCTCGATAATACTCATCATTATTTTATCTTTAACAAGATGTAATTAGTACCCTATTAGGGATTGAAACCAGTTAAAGATTTTGTTTGAGGCGTTCCATTTCATCATCGAGTTCCCAACGCTGAAATTCTGCCTCTAAGGGATCGGCCGCTCTATTATAGGGTGGTTTTGGTTTGTCTGGGTTACCTTGATTCCAGCCAACCGTATCGCGGTTAGGCGGCGTAGAGGGCGTTTTTGCTTGAGCAGCTTTGGCAGTGACTTCCTGTCTGCGTTGTTGAATTTGTTGTAAAAGTTGCTGCGCTTGCGTGATGCGTTTTTTAGCACCTTGCATCTGTCCCCACAGTTGATTGCCTTGCCGCAAGAGGGTGGCTTCTCTTTCTTGAGCAGCTTGCGCTAAATCTAACCGTCCTGCTGCTTGCGCTTTGTTGATTCTAGTGTGCCAAGTTTGAATTTCTTGCGCTAAAGAGAGAATTTCGTTTTCTAAGCGTTTTTCTTCCGCTTGAAGTTCAATAATTAATCTGGAAGTATCTCGTTCCTGTTCTCGCAGTTGTTCGAGAAGAGCTTGTAATTCCAAGTGAGGATTATTGCGAAGAAATTCTTCTAGCCTTAATTCTAAAAATTGATTAAAATCGTCAAATAAACCCATTTTTGTCGTAATTTTACTGCAATACTCATCATGATTATCAGAAACTTTGCCCTACTCCAAGATAGCGCGTTTGTCCGTTATTAGAAATAACAGCTTGTTGGTTGGCAATGCCAATTAAGATCCAGCTTGTGCCGCCAAGGGCTTCTCCTGGCTCAAATCGCCGTGTCACGCCGTTGAGCGTAAACAAAGCATAGGAGCGATCGCCAGATTCCAACAATCCCACCAAGGTATGATTTAAATGAGCGGCTGGCGGGGAAGCCGTTGCGGTTTCCACGGGAGGAGGAACGAGGGTAGTGGGTGGCGTGAGGACGGGAACCGTTGAGGGGGTAGAAACCGGCGGTGGAGGGGGAACCCTGCGAGTTACCGTCGAGGAGGGAGGAGGTTGTATAGCAGACAAAGGCGGCTGAGTTTGGTTAGGAGGATAGACGGGAACATAAATGCGTTCTACCACCGTCGGCGCGGAAGAAGTATTGCTCGGAAAATTGACGGTAGGAGGAGGCGGTACTTCGCTTTGAGAGCCTTGATAATTGAGCTTGCGGTCGAGTACATTAAGAGATTGCTGAAGGTAGGCAATAAATTGGGCTTCTTGAGACGATACAGCAGGCTTTTGGGCTATCGGTTGCGGCTTAAAGAGGAAAAGCCACAAAATGACTGAGAAAAAATAGCTCAGACCTATCCCAAAGAGAATTTTATCAAGATGCCTGCTCCATAGACGATCGCTTCTACCTGAATTCACGACTTTTCTCCCCCTCTAGCTGATTGGCTTTTGTGCGCAACAAGTTAGTATTTTATTGTAGAGCAACTGTCTCAAGATAGAGCTTTTCGAGAATTGAAATTATTGTGACGTGAGTTCGATAGCACCGAAGATAATTAACTTCTGACTGAGAACTCACGTTATTGTGAGAAATTAGTCCCTAAAAATTCATCTAACTTTGGTACGTCTACCCAACCTTTATTTTCACTCGATTGATGCGTTAAATCCATCAATAACTGCGAATAAACCCCCTCCCGCAGCGAAGGCGTGAGAGATTCTCCTCGGTCGATGCTTTCTACCCAGCAATTTACCACGCGGATAAAAGGGGCTAAACGTCCGTCGGTAAAGACTTGTGGAAAGGCTAAGCGTTTGGGAATTTCGACCTCGGTGAGCGTTTTTCCGGCTGGGGCAGCCAATAGGCGGAAACCATGAACGTAATCCTTAAGATTATCGCTGCCTAACACGAGTGTACCGCGATCGCCGTAAACTTCAACCCAGTGTCCCCGCCCGTTATAGGCGACAGAACTGATAGAGATCTGGCAGGGCGTACCATCTGCCAATTCCATCATTATTAGGCACGTATCGTCAGCATCGACGGGTTTTAACCTCCCATCTGCGTTAGGGTCAGGGCGTTCTGGGATGGCACAGTTTAACTGGGCGCAGAGTCGCTTTACCGGGCCGAATAGCCAATAGATATAATCGAAAGCGTGAGAACCGATTGCCCCCAACGCGCCGCCGCCTTTGTCTTTTTGGGCGTACCAGTTCCAAGGGCGTTCGGGATTGGCACGACTAGCTACCAACCAGTCGATTTTTATCAAGCGTTTTTGTCCCACGTAGTTCTGATGCAAGTATTCTGCTAACAGTTGCCAAGCAGGAATGAAGCGAAACTCAAAATCAGCAGTGGCAACTACGCCTTTTTGCCTAGCGAGGTGATAAAGTACCTTAGTTTCTTGCGCCGACAACGCCATCGGTTTTTCGAGTAGCATGTGCTTTCGGGCTTCGAGAACTTGCCTCCCCATGTCGTAGTGCAAAAATGGGGGCGTGGAGATGCTTACGCCGTCAATTCCTCCAGAAAATAACAGTTTTTCTAGACTATCAAAGGCATAGGGGATATTATACGAGGCGGCGATCGCTTTTGCCTTTTCGATATGCCGATGGTAAATGGCAGTGACTTCAGTACGGGGGTGATGTTGGAACGCAGGAATGTGGATGGCTTGGCCAAATCCGGTTCCCACAACAGCGACGCGAAGGTTAGCGTTGGCACTCATGGCAAGATATAAAACAAAATTATTGATTACAACTACCAAATTAATTCTAAATCCAATACAAAGTGAGGTAACACATCCTCACCTGATAGCGTCTTAGGATTAGCCAAAATTTCAACCTCCTTACCTGGTCGATAAATTTCAACTTGTCTATCTTTGCGATTAATTAACCAGCCTAACTGCGTTCCATTTTCTATATATTCTCTCATTTTTTCTTGAAGAGACGTTAAACTATCGCTTGGCGAACGCAGTTCAATCACAAAATCAGGACATAAAGGAATAAATTTTTGACGTTGTTTAGGGGTTAAATTATTCCATTTTTCTAAAGGTATCCAAGAAGCATCAGGAGAACGGTCTGCACCATTAGGAAGCTTAAACCCTCCTGATGAATCAAAAGCAATACCTAATTTATTCTGACGGCTCCATGCTTGAAGTTGATAGGAAACTTCAATATTACGATTACTTGTTTCTCCGCCGGTTGGTGGCATAATTAATAAATCTCCTTTAGCATTTTTTTCAAAGCGTAAATCTCGGTTATCTTGACACAAGTTATAAAATTGTTCATCAGATAACTGAAAAGAATCAAATTTAATTTTTACTGGATTACTCATGATTTTTGTATATCTCCTATTAATTTGGAGCATTATGGCAAGTTTTTCTATTCTTCAACTAATTCAAAATCTACCCGTTGATACAATTCTTGTAAAGAAATCGTCCAATCGACAGAAGCTAATTGTAAAATCGCATTTTCTCCTTCATAAAAACTAATTGTCCATTGCTCCTCAGCTTGTTTCAAGTATCGCTCGACTGTATAATTATATTGATCGATTAAAATATATTCTTGAAAGGTGGGAATCGAACGATAGTATTTAAATTTATCTCCTCTATCATAGCCTTGAGTAGAGCAGGACAGTATTTCAACAATAATTTGAGGGTTGGTAACATTTGATTTTCCTTTTCCGTAATAAATAGGTTGCCCTTTAATTACCATTACATCAGGGTATGTATAAAAATTGTATTCAGGCAACCACAAGCGTACTCCCTCCATGTAAGTGTAATAATCTTGATTGTTAATCGTTAGAGGAAACCTTTTGTAAAAATTTCCTATGATTTGATTATGATTCGTCGTTCCTCCTACCATTGGAATAATTTCCCCATTGAGATATTCATTTTTGTATTCGGCAGTTTCCTCTAATTTGAGGTATTCCTCTGGGGGGTAGTAGCGTTTTTCGGTTTGGAGTTGCATTTTAGTGGGACGTTAGGTGTGACGGCTGTATCAATAAGGCTCTTTCAAGTAATCATCTATCCTGCGTTTTAACTGACTTTCGATTCCAATTTGTTTGTATTTGTTTTAACGGGATATAAAATATTCTAATACTCGAATAGAAAATTTTTTAGGTTGGATTAACAGAAGAAAACCCAACCTAAAAGCTTTTAAAGATGGCTATGCTAACCAATCAAACTAACTTCCCCCGTATCAAGGTCATAACGAGCGCCGACAATTTTAAGTTTCCCTTGCTGAGCGCGTTGAGCGATTAAATCGGATTGTTGCTTTAGTTGCTCGATTTGGTACTGAACGTTGACAATTACCGCATTTTCAACGGGATCACCTGGTTTACCTTGTACTCGCTTAACCGCAGGTTCAATCGCTTTGACAAAAGTGCTAATGTGGCCAGGAACAGACTCCGCTTTAACAGCAGCAGTTACTGCGCCACATCGTTCGTGACCGAGGATGACCAACAGAGGACACTTTAAAAGCACTGCGGCGTATTCTAGACTGCCTAACACTTCTGGCGTGACGATGTTACCAGCCACCCGAATGTCAAATAAGTCGCCAATCCCTTCATCAAAGAGAATTTCTGGCGCGACTCGCGAATCGGCGCAACTGAGAATGGTGGCAAAAGGGTGTTGTGCTTGAGCAACGGCTTTTAAGCGAGATTTAGCTTGGTCGGGGTGCTGTGCTTCTTGCCGGACAAAGCGTTGATTACCAGCTAGCAAGCGCTTCAAAGCGGCATCAGGACTTAAAGTGTCTAAGGTAGGTTCTGCCAAAGCGAGCGCACTTTTAAGGTTCCAAACCATTAAACTGATGCCACTCATACCCGCTAGGTTTAAGAAATGGCGGCGGTTGATTAAGGCTCGATTTTGAGGTTTCATATTCTATCAATTACAATGAAGCGACACACTTGAGCGAACGAATCTCCATGACATCGGAGATATAGCAGGTTCCGCCAAACTTATTAAGGATCGGACGGATATTTTCGACGATAGTTTTGATGTTTTCGGGCGGACAGAAAGCCATAATGTAAACATTATCGAGCATGGTCATGTCTAAATCCTCCGAGTGTCCCCCCCGCAGACCTTTGCCAGCGACATTGCGAATGACAGCGTGTCCCGTAATACCCGAATGCTCTAAATTTTCGAGAAGTTTGGGCAATTCGACCAAATTGGCGATGATTTCAATTTTTTTAACAGTGTGCATGATTTTATTTCCACAACAGATTAATGGCGTATAGGTAGAGGGGAATTCCCACAATGATATTAAACGGGAATGTCACCGCTAAAGCGGTAGAAATGTAGAGGCTGGGATTGGCTTCAGGAACCGTCAATCGCATGGCGGCAGGAACGGCAATGTAGGAAGCACTGGCGCACAATACCGCAAATAAGAGTGCATTGCCTTGGGGCATTCCAATCAATTTAGCAATGAGCAAGCCAATTATCGCGTTGACTATTGGGATCAGTATGGCAAATAAAATTAGGAAAACACCTGTTTTTTGCAAATCTTTAATTCTTTGCGCTGCCACCAATCCCATGTCAAGCAAGAAAAAGGTCAGAATGCCATAAAACAGCCCTTGCGTAAAGGGTTCTAGGACTTGCCACCCCTTTTCTCCAGTTAATCCCCCAATGATTAGGCTACCTACCAGCAGAAAGACCGAACTATTTAAAAATGCGTCTTGCAGGACTTCCGACCAGACAAAATCGCGTTTTCCTTGATTGGCAGTAAAAACGTTGACTAAAATGAGACCAACGATAATGGCAGGAGATTCCATCAGGGCTAGTGCAGCGACCATGTAGCCATCAAAATCGATACCAAGCTCATTGAGAAAAGCACTTGCCGTAATAAAGGTGACAGCACTAATTGAACCATAGGTGGCTGCGATCGCGGCGGCATCGTAAATGTCCAGCTTGAGCTTGAGAATAAAAAAGGTATAAAGGGGGACAAAACAAGCCATTAAGACGGCTGCCAACAATGTGAGAACGACTTCTTGGGTAATGCCGCTTTTGATGAGTTCTACCCCGCCTTTAAAGCCAATAGCAAACAGCAGATACAGCGAAAGCAGTTTGGGAATAGGTGCCGGAATTTCTAAGTCCGATTTAACAAAAACTGCCGTCATTCCCAAAAAGAAAAACAAAATGGGAGGATTTAGGATATTTGAGACAATAAGGTTTAGCTCCATCGGTTCTCCTTCTGTTTAAGACGGAAAATAAAATCAGTCTAATCATACAGGGAATAGGGAATTAAGGAGATAAAAACGATGGCAGAAGACATAGAGACACGAAATTTCGTGCCTGTACAGAAGTCAGAAATCAGCAGTAACATTGTCTGATAAAGTAAAAAAAACTAAATCTCGTGATTGCCCTTCCCCCGACTATGGTTAGCCTTAAACCCCAAGCCGCACACCCTCTCGCTGAATATATCGAACGCCTAGAACAAGGAGAAGCGCTGCTCAAAGATTCTCCTGAAAACGTCATCGAAGTGGTAGGCATTCTCAAAAGCTATGGTGTTGTCATAGATGCTTACTCTCGCAACCTCTGTTATATTGCCGAGCATCAATTTCTCGTTTTATTTCCCTTTTTTAAATATTTTAACGGAGAATTTTCCTTTAACAAACTACTACGCCATTGGTTGCACGATCGCATTAACTTTGAATACGCCGAATACTGCATGAAAACGATGATGTGGCATGGTGGCGGTGCGTTAGATACCTATTTGGATACGCCAGCCTTTAAAAAAGCGACTGAAGCCGTTATTCAAGCTAAATTGAAAAGCAATCCATTGATGTTGGGGCTGCATCGAGCATTTCCTGACTTTCTACCAGAACAGATGCGAATGATGTCTTATTACAGTGGTTTGGGGCAGTTTTGGCGAGTGATGGCGGATATGTTTCTTTCCCTGTCAGATCGTTATGATCAGGGTAAAATCAGCACCATTCCTCAAGTCGTGCAACATATTCTCGATGGGTTAGTGCAAGATGCTAACCGTTCTATTACCTATCAAGTGCAAATTCAGGGCAAAAATTACGATTTAATTCCCAAATCGGCTGAATTGACGTTTTTAGCGGATACGGCAATTCCTTATGTCGAAGCAGTATTCTTTCGGGGAACGCCTTTCCCTGGCACGATTTCTTACAATGCCCAAGCTTATCAAATCCCTTACGATCAAGGAATGTTTACTTATGGTGCATTATACGCCGATCCTTTACCAATAGGCGGTGCAGGCATTCCGCCAACGCTGTTAATGCAGGATATGCGTCATTTTATCCCCGATTATTTACACACCTTCTATCATCAGCGCCTCCGCCAAGAAGACGACTTACTGGTGCAAATCTGCGAAAGTTTTCAAAAATCCATGTTTTGTGTTACTACTGCCGCCATACGAGGACTTGCACCTTATCCCCTCGATACCACTGATGCTGAACAAAAACAAGCCAATCTCGTCTATTTAAAAGGTTGGATGGATCGGTTTTTGTCTTCTCGTTTAGAGATGGTGAATGAGTAGGAGAGTAGCGCACCTTTTGATTGCGGCGAATGTCAACAAATTGCTGTCAAAGTAATTGATGATCGAGGGAATAAATTGTTAATTCTTAGAGATTTGAAAAATTTAGGAGAAAAATCATGAATAATACTTCAGATAAATTCAATCCTTTTTTAAATGAAGAATTTATTGGAAAATTACTATCTTTATTCAAAGAAACAGCTATTGAACATCAATATGAATATAGAGAAGTTTACGAAGGAGCATGGTACAATTTTTTCAAAAAAAGACAATATAAGTCTCTTAATAATTTAAATGATTTAGGGGAAAAATTGGACTTTGAATACGAAGAACGAAATCAACTAGAGATGATTTTTTCTAACTATTTAGGAATTACTTTAAAGTATTCTTGGGAAGATAAAGATTATACAGAAGAGAATTCGACTAAGGAGTCTATAGATCCATTAGATACAGGTATGGAAAATATATAAGGAGGAACAATGATGTTTAAAAAAGATAATCAATACTAATCACTGAATCAAAAGAGCAAAGCCAATGGAAAGCATAGACATTAATCAAGCCTTACCGCAAATGATAAAACTTCTTGAAATGGCTTCAACAGGCGAAGAAATTATCATCACCAAAAACAATCAACCAATGGTTAAATTAGTCTCCGTTCAACATACAGTTAACCCTGAATGGCTAACCCTTCCTAATAAGAACCAATCTTTACAAGACTTAATCGAGCAAAGTGCCGAAAAAGATCAACAATTAACTCCACAGGAAAGAACCGAAAAATGGTTAGCCTTTGTAGAAACTCTTCCTCAACAGAGTGCCAATTTACCCAATGAAGCCTTACACCGAGATACAATGTATGATTAATTCATGAATTCCTATCTTCTTGACACTAATATTTTACTACGAATTGCCGATACATCATCCCCTCAGCATTCAATAGCGATCGCTGCTATTACTAACATTCTCAATCAAGGAAATAAATGTGTCATTACCCCACAAGTGTTGATTGAATTTTGGGTCGTCGCTACTCGTCCAGTAGAAGTCAATGGGTTAGGATGGACTCCCCAAGCTACCACCACAAAAATTCGTCAATTTATTACTCAATTTCGACTTATCCCAGAAAACAAAGACATTTTTACTCATTGGTTTCAACTGGTCATTAACCACAACATCAAAGGAAAACGAACCCACGATATCAGATTACTAGCTGTTATGACCATTCACGACATTCCTTATTTATTAACCTTTAACCCTGACGATTTTATCTCCCTTCCTAACATCACCATTATTCACCCTCAAAATCTAATCAATTCCCAATAGGAGAAAACCCCATGCAAATCACCATTGAACTACCCGACAACTTAACACTGAAATAATATTTGATCATTACAAATACGAGAGAGCATTCGTTTTAACCAATTCTCCCACTAATATAATCTTTCGTTTGGGGATGGATGGGATGAGAAAAGACATCACTCGTTTTCCCAAATTCTATCAGTTCACCTAAGTACATAAATGCCGTATAGTCTGAGATCCTAGCCGCTTGCTGCATACTATGAGTGACAATAATAGTGGTGACTTTTTGCTCAATTTGACTCATTAATTGCTCGATACTATTGGTGGCAATCGGATCGAGTGCTGAGGTAGGTTCATCAAAGAGAATAATTTCTGGTTCTGTAACTAATGCTCGCGCAATGCAGAGGCGTTGCTGTTGTCCGCCAGAAAGATCATAAGCGGATTCGTTGAGGCGATCTTTTACTTCTTCCCATAAAGCTGCTTCTTTTAAAGCCCTTTCTACCTTTTCATCTAGAATACTGCGTTGTTTTTCACCGCGTACCTTCAAGCCGTAAACCACATTTTCGTAAATAGATTTAGGAAAAGGATTAGGTTTTTGAAAGACCATACTTACCCGCATTCTTACCTCAATTGGGTCAATTTTCGGGCTGAGAATGTTAACTGAATCAATTTCAATAGCTCCTTCGTAACGGTTGCCTTCGTAGAGGTCGTGCAGGCGATTAAAGCAGCGTAAAAGGGTCGTTTTTCCACAGCCTGACGGCCCGATTAGAGCAGTTACTTGATTTTGGGGAATGACAAAACTTACCTGTTTAATAGCCTGAAAAGAGCCGTAATAAAAATTGAGGTTTTTAACTTCGGCTTTGGGTTGAAAGTTTAATGAATCTGAGACAGAGAGAAGTTCTACCATTTGATCCCCTTACGAAATTGATAGCGCAGAAAAATTGCTATTCCATTCATTGCTAACGTCATGGCTAACAAAACAGTACCCGCCGCCGCCGCATTCACTTCAAATGCTGGTTCGGGACGAGACACCCAATTGAACATTTGAATGGGCATGACAGTAAAAGGTGCAAATAACCAGGAAAAAGAAAGAAAGGGAAATTCATTTTTAATAGGAGAATCGGGTAAAAAAGCAATAAATGTTAAGGCTCCAATCGTAATAACAGGAGCCGTTTCGCCAATAGCGCGGGATAAACCAATAATAATTCCAGTTAGAATACTACCAAAAGAATAAGGTAAAGTGTGATCCCAAGTCGCCTGCCATTTACTCGCACCGGTTGCATAGGCTGCCTCTCGCAAACTGTTAGGAATCGCTCTAATTGCCTCACGAGTGGTTACAATAACGACGGGTAAAATTAACAATGCTAAGGTCAAACCTGCCGTGAGAACACTGTCTCCTAAGCCAAATTGATAGACAAATAATCCCAGTGCCAACAATCCATAAATAATCGAGGGAACGCCGGCCAAATTAGTGACGTTAATTTCAATAATAGCGGCTAACCAGTTTTTTCGGGCATATTCTTCTAAATAAATCCCCGAAGCAATGCCCAAAGGAACGGCAACCACTGCCGTCACCAACATCGTTAGGCAAGTCCCCACCCAGGCAGAGAGAATACCTGCTTCTTCGGCGTGGCGACTGGGAAAAGCGGTAAAAAACTGAAGCGTAATGCGCGGCGCACCATTGATAGCCATCTGCACGACGAGAGCGAAGAGAATGAGAATGGAAACGAGAATAATGATCAGCCCAATAATGGCAAATAACTGATTGATGAGCTTGCGGCGTTGGATGTCGGCGCGAATGTCTTTTAACGATTCCATGCCTTTAATAAATTTCCCGATAGCGTTTGGCTAGAAAATAACCAATGATGTTTAAAACCAACGTAATTAAAACTAAGGTAATGCCAGCCGCAAAAATTGATTGATATTCTAACGTACCGTGCGGCAAATCACCGATACTCACTTGTACAATGTAGGCGGTGATAGTAGCAGCTTCATTAAAAGGATTCCAGGTGAGATTGGGTTGCAATCCTGCCGCAATTGTAACAATCATGGTTTCTCCCACCGCACGAGAAATTGCCAAAATGTAAGCAGCACTAATGCCAGAAAATGCCCCCGGAAACACCACCCACCAAGCCGTTTGCAAGCGAGTTGCCCCCGTTGCATAGGAACCTTCCCGCAAGCTGAGGGGAACTGCTCTCATCGCATCTTCGCTGACAGAACTGACCAAGGGGACAATCATCAACCCCATTACCAATCCCGCACTGAGCATATTAAATCCCGGCAGCCAAGGAAAGATCGATTGAAGGGCAGGTGTTACGAATAATAGGGCGAAATAGCCATAAACCACCGTTGGAATCGCTGCTAGCAACTCCAAGCAGGGTTTAATGACTTCCCGCAGGCGAGGAGGCGAAAATTCACTCAAGTAAATGGCGGCAATGGTTCCCAAGGGGATAGCAACTATCATGGCGACGGCTGACGTAACCAACGTGCCTGACAGCAAGGGCAAAATGCCGTAGCGGGCATCGGCAAACAAGGGAGACCATTCGGTATCGCTGAGAAAGGTGCTTAGAGGAACTTTCTCAAAAAAGGAAACGGATTCACCGATGAGGATGTAAAGAATGCCGGCGGTTGTTGCCACTGAAGACATCGCCGCCAGCAAGAGAATAAACTCAATGATTTTCTCCCGCACCTTTCGCATTGGATTGAGAGAAGAAAAGGCAACTTTCGCCTGCGTGAGAGAAGGTTGAGCCATTCGATTTTTTAATCTTTAGTTTCAAGTTGAACTAATTGTTGAATGGTAATGCCAACGGAGTCGCGACCGACAAACACGCTGCCTGTTCTGCCGTTTTTGAAATTCTTCATAATGGCTTGATAGGCATTGCTAGGTAGAGGAACGTATTTCACCTCTTTGACAAACTTGGGAGCGTTGTTGATGTAATATTCAACAAATTGCTTGACCTCTGGTCGCCCGACGGCTTTGCTGCTGACGTAGATGAAAATGGGTCGAGATAGGGGCTGGTACTTGCCATTTTCTACGTTAGCCGCAGAGGGCTGCACGGGGCCTTTACCACTGTTAATCGAAACAGCTTTCAGTTTGTTTTGGTTGGCTGCGTAGTAGGCATAGCCGAAGTAACCGAGGGCATTGCGATCGCGGGAGACTCCTTGCACTAAAACGTTATCATCTTCACTAGGCGTAAAGTCGGTGCGGCTCTTTTTCGCTTCGCCAACGATGGCTTCGGTGAAATATTCAAATGTTCCAGAATCCGCCCCAGGGCCATAGAGTTTTAGCGGTGCATTGGGCCATTTGGGGTTGACCTGATTCCATTTGGTAATTTTGCCTTTGGCGGCAGGTTCCCACATTTTCTTGAGTTCAGCCACCGTCATGCTGCTGACAGCCGTGTTTTGCTTGTTAACTACGACCGTTAACGCATCAAAGGCAACCGGCAGTTCCATGTATTTAATGCCCTTTGCCGCACAGGCTTTGCGCTCAGATTCTTTGATGGGACGCGAAGCGTTGGAGATATCCGTCTCTCCATTACAAAATTTCTTAAAACCGCCACCAGTTCCCGAAATTCCCACTGTTACTTGGATTCTACCGCGCTGAGCTTTCTGGAATTCTTCAGCCACGGCTTCTGTAATCGGATAAACTGTGCTAGAACCGTCTATCTTGATGGTAGCTCGACCTTGAGACATGACCGCAGGCACACTCAATGCGACTGCTGAGGTGACAGCAGCCAGCACAGCAGCCAAAGTCCAACGATTTTTGACAATGTTCATTTTAGTGCTTTCCTTAAAGTTCTAATCTATGGAGAGATTTGTTTGGGTCAACTTCTCTACCCAACTGCATTATTTCAATAAACTAGAATTGAGAGGTTAAAAGCAGGTAAATATTTGTTTAAGAAAAAAAATCAAAAATCATGAGAGAAATTAATCTCCGCGATCGCACAAAAGAACGTTTAATAAAAATTATCTTCTGGAGTTTAGCGATAGTTATAGGATTAACACAAGCCTGGGCCAATCGCTATAAATTTTTTTCAGGAGATATAATTGCCTATCTAGATATAGGAGAGGCTTATTTTCGAGGCGATTGGCGGGCTACAATACATGGAGTTTTTAGCCCTTTATATCCTTGGATATTAAAAACTGTCATGCTTGTCGTCAAGCCTTCAATGTATTGGGAAATTTTTACGATAAAGCTCACTAATTTTTTATTAATGCTACTAAACTTGTTATGTTTTGAGGTTTTTCTCAACCAATTTATTGTTTACTATCAACAAAAGTTTACGCAAACTTTATCTAACCAATACTATGTTATTCCTCGATGGCTCTGGCTCATTTTAGGCTATCTTCTTTTTATTTGGTCAGAACTGTATTGGATTACCGTTTATCAAGATACACCAGATATTTTAGTGGCGAGTTCGGTTTATCTGGCAACGGCAATTTTATTAAGTCTTGATCCTCGCGCTAGCCAAGGGTGGAAGTTTATAGTATTGGGCATCATTTTGGGGCTAGGTTATTTAGCGAAGGCTTTTATGTTTCCCCTCTCAATCATTTTCTTAATTCTGACATTTCTTGCCGTTCGGAAATACTCAAAAGTTTATCTTAAAATGGCGATCGCTTGCCTTTGTTTTCTTGTGGTAACTGTCCCTCTTATTTCTTCTCTCTCCTTGCAAAAAGGCTATTTTACCTTTGGTGAAACTGGGAAATTAAATTATGCTTGGGCATTTAATGGCGTGACGAGTCGATATTGGAAAGGAGAACCCCCAGAAAATGGAACTCCCAAACATACTGCTAATCAATTATTTTCTGATCCGGATGTCTATGAGTTTAGTGGACATTTTGATCACGCAACTTTACCCATCGGTTATGATACTTCCTACTGGTTTGAGGGACTAAAAGTTCATTTAAATCTTGGGGGTATGTTCAAGGTAGCTATTAAAAATTTAGGGTTTTATTGGCAAAATTTTGGCATTATTTTACTTTTCGGTTTTTCCATTCTTCTTTGTGTTAGTAACAGA
Source organism: Microcystaceae cyanobacterium (assembly GCA_041743025.1). GTDB lineage: Bacteria > Cyanobacteriota > Cyanobacteriia > Cyanobacteriales > Microcystaceae > JBGTNM01. The sequence continues at coordinate 29,148 of JBGTNM010000020.1, read as the reverse complement.
TTGCGTGTCACTTGGCAAAATTTACGGGACAATTGGAAATTACTATTACCTGCGATCGCAGGTTTGGGTCTTTACTCATTAGTGATTGATTTACCACTAGCCCATGCCGGTAGCAGTTATAGTATGAGGTATGTTGCTCCTTTTGTGGTTATATTATTTGCTGGCTGTCTGTCTAGCGTACCGCTTCCTAAAACACCGGAAATCAAAAGATTAATGGTGGGTTTAACCCTAGGAACTTCAATCTTAGTGGCAGGACAATTGCCGGCACTTTTGCAACATCCTGAAGAACCGATCTATTGGAAGGTTGCTCAAGGATTATACCAATTAGGAATTGGGTCAAGAGATAGGGTGGCAGTTATTAGCCTTCATCGCACTAAAGATTATTGGGCAAGGCTAGCTAGATTCACAATTATTGCTGAAATTCCTAACGATCAAGATTTTTGGCAGTCTACTCCACAACAACGCCAAGAAATTTATCAGCAAATAAAAAAAACAGGAGCTAAAGCGATTGTTTATAAGGTAGAAGAAGCTAACGGTACAAACGAATTTATGCGAATCAATGGCTGGCAAAAAATTGGCGAAACTCAATATTATATCTATCGACTGAATCTATGAAGTTACTTCTGTTCACAGGCTCCAATACTGACCCAATTACTCACTCCATCTTGCCAGTGTTCTTTCTTCCAAATGGGTGCGTTGTGTTTGAGCGTATCAATGGCGTAGCGGCAGGCAGCAAACGCTTCAGCGCGATGGGGACATCCTACGGCAACTAAGACGCTAATTTCCCCAATTTGTAGTTTTCCAGTGCGATGATGAATGACAATCCGGTTAGTAGCGGGCCATTGCTGCCGAATCGTTGCCGCAATTTGGCGGAAAATTTCGATGGCCATTGGTTCGTAAGCTTGATACTCTAGGTAACAGACTGGTTTGCCGTCGGTTTGCGATCGCACAGTCCCGCTCATTAACGCGATCGCTCCATTAGCCTCATCGTCAGCGAGTTGATAGACTTCATCCACCGACAAAGGCGCAAAGCCAATTTTTAGACTATCGTGGGGATGAGTTTTACTGAGAGAAGGAAGGGTAGGGAGTAACATCTTGAATTAGATAAGAAAAACTGGGCTAAAACCTAACAATACTTTTAAAGATTAAACTTTACATGGCTTAATACTTTACAGAACTTAATAAATTAATGCAAATAATTCTCAATTGTAAACGAAGTTGCGCCATTCCAGCGATTTGCTATAATTTTACTATAGGCGTAATTATAATCATTTTTCAAATTTGTCTGCGATCGCTTCCCTACAAAGCGCATTCTTACAACGCTTCACTGACACAAGGCATTATACTGACACAAGGCATTATGAAGAATTATTAGCGGCGGGAGAGGGATGATTTATTTGATTACCCATTACCCATTACAGGGTCTCTATACCTTATCTAGTTGAGAATTGCTATATCTTAAAACTCTGGTCGCATTGAGAATCGCTATCAAAGCTACGCCTACATCAGCAAAAACCGCTTCCCATAACGTCGCTACCCCAAAAATTCCCAGCAGGATAAATAAGGCTTTAACGCCTAAAGCCAGACCAATATTTTGCCAGACAATTTTACGAGTTTTCCGCGCTACCTGAATCGCCTCTGCTACCTTAGAAGGGGCATCGGTCATCAAGACCATATCGGCTGTTTCAATCGCCGCATCCGAACCCAGTCCCCCCATTGCTATGCCTACATCTGCTCTAGCAATGACAGGTGCGTCATTGATGCCGTCTCCCACAAAGGCGACTTTACTTTTCGCGTTAGATTGGCGCAGGAGTTGTTCGATTGCTTCTACTTTGTCTTCGGGTAATAACTCCGCTAGGTAAGCATCTAAACCTAGCTGGTTAGCCAAATTTTGGGCAACTACGCGATTATCCCCCGTGAACATGACAATACGCTCAATCCCTAGACGACGCAGTGCTGTAATCGCCTGTGCTGCATCGTTTTTTAGTTCGTCAGCAATTAAGATATAGCCAGCGTAACGTTGCTCAACTGCTAGGTGAATCACTGTTCCCTCAACTTGACAAGTATTGTGGTCGATGTTTTCTCGATGCAGCAGGCGATCGTTTCCCGCTAAAACAACCTGGTTTTTGACTTTAGCACGGATGCCATGACCCGCGATTTCTTCATAATCTGTTATCTCAGAGCCATCGAGTGTCTGAGCGTAGGCATCTCGAATGGATTGAGCTACCGGATGATTGGAGTGGAATTCGACCTTAGCTGCTAGTTCTAATAATTCCGTTTTTTGAAAGCCGTTATAAGGAACGATTTGAGTGACCTTAAAAACCCCTTTGGTTAAAGTTCCCGTTTTGTCGAAAACAATCGTTTTAACAGTGGTCAGGGTATCGAGAAAGGTAGAACCTTTGACAAGAATTCCTCGCTTAGCTGCGCCTCCTACTCCCCCAAAGTAACCCAGTGGAATGCTAATAACCAGTCCGCAGGGACAGGAAATAACAAGCAGCACAAGCGCACGGTAAACCCATTCTTGGGAAGTAGCACCAGGGATGAATAGCGGCGGCAGTAGTGCTACCGCTAGAGAGAAAACAACGACAACAGGCGTGTAGTACTGAGCAAAACGGGTAATAAATTTTTCTGTTTCCGCTTTTTTGCTGCTGGCATTCTCGACTAGTTCTAGAATTCGAGATATTGAAGATTCAGCAAACAATTTAATGACTTTAATCGTAAGAACACCTGTTTTGTTGAGCATTCCAGCTAACACAGTTTCTCCGACTCTAAGCGTTCGAGGAACAGATTCTCCAGTTAAAGCAGAAGTATCAACTTGAGAGGTTCCCTCTACTATTTCACCATCTAAAGGAATTTTTTCTCCCGGTTTCACCAGAATTAAATTGCCGATTTCTACCGTTTCTGGCGAGACTTTTTTGACTAAGCCATTTTTCTTGAGATTGGCGTAGTCAGGACGAATTTCTAAAAGGGATTTAATCGACTTTCGAGAACGACCAACAGCAAATTCTTGAAATAATTCCCCAATTTTAAAAAATAGCATTACTGCTACTGCTTCGGGAAGTTTATGGATGGCAAAAGCACCGAGAGTCGCGACAGTCATTAAAAAGTTTTCATCAAATATTCTCCCTCGTAGGATATTCCGTCCAGCACGGGTTAAAACGTCCCATCCAGCCAAAAGATAAGCTGGAATAAAAACTAAATATTCGCCAATTGAGTAGGGAGTATTATGTAATTTTTCCTCAAAAATCAACCCGCAGAGAAACAAAAAAAGCACCAACAGAACGAGAGCTAGTTCTTGCTTGAGGTTGAAATCCTCATCTTCGTGACTGTGGTTATGTTCGTGACTACAGCAGTCTGTGCTAGTTGCCTTCGTTTCTTTCATCTGAGATATCTGAATAGATACTCATTAGATTATACAATTTTATGAGTCGAGAACTTTTCTGTCTCTAACTATTTTTTGCGTCCAAAGCCAACCCAATACAAAGGGAAACCAGAGAAGGAATCGTTCGCCATTGCTTAAGTACCAACTTGTATCGCCCGACGCCTGACGGTACTTTAAGACAAAATAAATAAAAGTAGACAAACTCACCAAACGCACCCCCAAATTTTGCGTTTTCACAGCAAAAGGAACCATCCAACTAAAATACCAAGCATGGATGATAGGCGAAATTACCAGCAAGATAAAGAAATATCCTTCTGTAAATTGAATAAAGCTTTTAACCTTCCATAAAAGCCAAATTATTCCTAAAACCAGAGGAATCGCATAAATCCAGTTTGCTTGACGCGAACCCTCCCAAACGAAGGCGATGAGATGCGGCAATAACTCCGCACTGCGTCCATGAGAAACAAAATTAGAACTAGTGGGAATGAGAGGACATTCTGCCGCCGAACAAAAAGGAATTGCCGTCAATGCTACAGGGACAAACGCGCAAAATGCAACTATTACAGCCAATTTTAACCCCACTTGCCGCCATGCTTGCCACAACAGAAAGCTTAAAATCGGCAGCGACATCCACTTCATAGCGATACTAATACCCAGTAGTAGTGAGGATATAAAAAAGGGGAAAGGGGAAGGGGTAAAGGGTAAAGGGAATAAACCTCCTGCCTCCTCCTGCCTCCTGCCTTCTCCTGCCTCCCAAACCAATCCAGCCGCAACGAGGGGTAAAATAAACCAACTGTCATAGTGCGCCCCGCCTGCAAACGAATAAATGACTAAAGGATTCCAGGCATAAAGCAGCGTTTTAATCTCTCCATAACGGCGTGATAATAACCAGCAAATGAGTAAATCTGCGCCAATAAACGCAACTTTGAATAAAAATACGCTCGGACTTATCGCTGCCAATCCCCGAAATCCCCATTGCGCCAAAGGGGGATAAATGGCGGAAACATCAGGATGGTTCATTAAAGACCACCATTGAGTGCGATAGGGTAACAATTCAATGGCATTCGGCGCGAAATGGTAAGGGCTAAATCCTTGTGTCTGGATGTATCCCTCCCAGAGATAGCGCCACACGTCGTCACTGGGATACATCGGCAGCAACAACAGCCGCGCTAAAATAGCCACTGTCCAAAACCACCACTTGGTTATGACTTGCAGTCGCCACGACAGCACAAACCCGATTCCCATCACCCCAATTCCCCAGCAAAATCGCGGCAGCGCTTCCACTTGCCGGAAATCGCCATAGGGAAGAATTAACAAGGTTCCGAGTAACAGGAAAATGCCACTGAGGAAGGAGAGGGAAAGATGGGGAGTTTTAGGAGTTTTTTGCCAGTATAACCGAGCTAATGTGGTTAAAATAATTATTCCTGCCTGAATGCTGCCAGAAATTGTGCCAGAAATCTTAGATTTGCCTCCCTGTCGGGGACGGTAATTAACCGGCATTTCGCAAATTCGCAGGTTGCATTCAACGGCTTTAACCTGCATTTCCACCGTCCAACCAAACCCCCGGTCTTGCATTTGCAGGGATTCTAACGCTGAACGGCGAATTAAACGCAATGGACCTAAATCGCGATAGGGATAGCCCCATCCCCAGTGAATGAGAAAACCCGATAGACGGTTGCCAAAGCGCTGAACGGGAGTTAAGGCACGACGGCTAGTGACAGTGCCCGTGCGATCGCCTAAAATGAGATCGTAAATATCTCTGTGCTGCAAAAAGACGGGAATTTGGCTCAAGTCATCGCTGCCATCGCCATCACAGAACAAAATCCACTCAATATCTTGGGGGAGATCTTGCAGTCCTCGCCAACAAGCCTGACCGTAACCAGCAATCGATTCAAAGACAACTTCTGCGCCTGCTTGTTGGGCAATTATAGCACTGCGATCGCTACTTCCATTATCCACTACCCGAATGCGTTTTAACCCCAAGGCTTGCAAAGATGCAATTACGCCTCCTAGGGTTGCTGCTTCGTCGCGAACGGGAATGACCACCAAAATATTGTTAATTTTATTAATCTCCCACCTCCTATCCTCTCAGCTAACCTTAAGATTGACTTACTAAACTTTTGAAAAGTTGGGATAGGGTACGATACAACACAATTATTACTACTATAAGCCCAATTGTCAGTTAAACAGAAATGATAGCAACCTTGGGGTAAAGTCTTATGAAGCCTGTTGATTTTCTCTTAATTATTCATCCTACGATCGCCATTATCTTGCTTTTTCCCACGATTGGCATCGTCGTTTACTATGCTTGGCAAACCCGTCAAAGACGCTTGCAAACAGCCAGTGGTAACAAAAGTCAAATTCCTCCCGTTGTCGGACGAGAACACGTTCAAATTGGACGCTGGTTGTCGAGTGTCGTCGTTGGGGTAGCACTGTTAGGACTCGCCTATCCTATCGGAGAATATATCATTAAAGAAAGCCTTTGGGCAACTAATTTATTCAAATTTCTTTTTCTTGTGTTGATGTTTGGGCTGACTATCGCTTCGTTAGTCATTCTCCATCGTGCCAGACAGAAACATTGGCGAGCAATTTTTGCCACACTAACGGGCATGGGTATCGTTATTTTAGGCTGTCAAGATAATGTATTTCGACGCACGAATGAATGGTATTTGTCTCATTATTACTTCGGCATTATAGCCGCATTACTGATGATTTTTTCGCTAGCGATTATTGAAGATATTTATCAAGATCGCTCGAATCGTTGGCGCAAACTCCACATCGCTTTAAACTGTTTTGCCCTCCTCCTCTTTGCCGGACAAGGAATGACCGGAACGCGAGATCTACTTGAAATTGGTTTGTATAAATTGGGGGCAAAATAATAATAATTCTCAGTAATTGGGAAGATTTAAAATAACCTTATTGGGTGAGTAGTAGGGTGGGCAATGCCCACCCTACCCATATAGATAGTGCTTAGAACTTCCAAATTACGTAAGTTGTAAAAATTTAAAATAACCCAATCGGGTGAGGTCGCGCCTCGGCTATCTTTTGTAGTGTAGAGATAAGACAGTAAGGTTAAGAGGAAACTAGAAATGAAACGCCCACTATTAGCCACGCTGGCGATCGCTGCTCCTCTGATGATAGCAGTCCCAGCCTTAGCAGGCAATTCTACCCACGTCCAACGCTTGCTTGAAACGAATGAATGCATGGGTTGTGACCTCTCTAACGAGGATTTGACGGCTGCTCATCTAATTGGGGCTGATTTAAGAAAGGCTAACCTGTCAGGCGCTAACCTAACTGAAGCGAATTTAGAAGGGGCTGACTTGACAGGAGCAAACTTGCAAGGCGCAAACTTAACAAGAGCAATGATTACCAATGCTAGCTTAACCTATGCTGACTTGGATAATGTCAATTTTACTCAGGCAATGCTCTACGATGCTGACGTAACAGGGGCTTCGATGAACAACCTCGATTTAACCAACGCCCAAATTTTCAACACCGGCATCAGCATTGGGGGAGAAGAATAAATCTGAACAATAAAAAATGTGAATTATGTAAACAAGGGTGTTGTATCTGTGTAGAGTCTGACAGAAGTCGCTAAACCTTCTTCGTTACGGTCGGTTAATGCTACTGCCCTTAGTGTCACATTTTTTCCATCATTGCGCTTGTAATAGTTTAAAGCTTCAAGGACAAAAGACGAATCTGTACCGTAAATGTTTAGCAAATTGTGTTCTATGCTGTCGAAAGTCATCCAGTAATCAGCGAGGAATTGCACAATAACAGCTTTATTCTGAACAGGAGCGTTATTATTGAACTGCATAACACAATCATCTGCTAAGAACGTGCTGTACCTTTCAACGTTTTTGGTGTCCATAGCCTGCAAATAGGCAAGATACCACTCATAGGTCTGGGGTGAAAGCTGATTGATCCTGAGATTATCGGTTTTCACAACTCACTCCTTCTTATCACCTAACAAGTTAATTAGCTTATCCCATCTCAGATTTAAAAAGAGTTAAATAGCGGCGAATTAAGCCAATGGTTACCGCAGGCAACTCTAATTGTGAGGTCAATCCTACGTCATCAATTTGCTGAAAAACTTTAACCGCATCAGGATTCAGTGCTGCTAGTCGTCTGCCAATTTCTGGCCCCGTAAATTGAGATTTTTGACCCCAAATAATGGCAGTTGGTCTGGTTAATTGCTGAATATATTGGGACAAATCAAAACACAAATCTCCCCGCACAAAAGACAACGCTGCATATTCGGCGTTCGGCTGGCGTGCAGAAGCTAAGTATGCCTCGACAATTTCAGGATAGACTCTTTGGGGGTGAGCAAATTGGCGAGTGGTCAAAAAACTCTCAATACCACTAGCAGTAGCAATGCCTGTAGTGTAAAGAAGTTTGTCTAAAAAGGGAGTCCGCACAATTTGAGCAAAAAAGCTGCGAGTATAATCTTCGCCAAAATCAGACAATCCTGCCGGCGTAGTCAGAATTAGGCATTGAAATAACTCTGGACGTTCAATGGCGGCGCGTATGGTAAAGGCAGCCGTAAGAGACGAGGCAATGACGGGAATGGGGCGATCGCAGGTCTTTTCGATGAACTCGATAATGGTGGTAATGTAGTCTTGGGGATAATAGTTGCGTTCGGGATGGTCGGAACGTCCCCAACCGATTAAATCAGGGGCAAGTACGCGATATTCACTGGCAAAGGCAGGATAAACTTTTGACCATTCGTAAGCAGACGACCCACCACCAAATCCGTGCAAAAATAGGAGTGTTGGCAATGGTGGAGGCGTTAGCGAGTCTTCCTCTCGCCAAGGCGGTTGAGTGGGAGTGTAATACACCATCGTTCCCAGAGAGGTAACGACAGAATTGCGTTCTACACCAATTGGTTCAATCATAAGAAAGGATCAGGATTTTCAGGATTTACAAGATTTCCCGCTTAATTAATTGCTATTATCTTATTTATTCTGTAAGGCAATGCCAACTTTACTCTGATTGTACGCTTAATTTTGTTAGGTAATCTACTCCCAAGTGCGTATTTAAGTTAATAAATCTATAATAGCGATCGCAATCACCTAGCCAGTCAATTCTGGACACTAATTATTTATCAACTATTAACTATCAACTATTCCCTGTTTTCCAGCGACAGTAGGGATCTTGAGCTAAACTGACGTTATAATATTTTAACTCATGAGTGACTTCTTGTCCAATCCAATCGGGTAGTTCAATAATTTGATTTTCTTCAATTAATTCAACTTCAGCAATAATTAATCCTGCATTGTCTCCCCTAAATTCATCAACTTCCCAGACTAAATCTCCTAATAAAATTCGGTAGCGAAATTTTTCAATTAAAGGGCGATCGCAGAGTGTTTCTAACATGATTTGGGCATCGGCTAAAGGAATAGGATATTCAAATTCTGCTCTAGCTTGTCCTTGTGTTTTTCCTTTAATCGTTAAATAAGCGTGATCGCTAACAATTCTCACGCGAACGGTTGTCGTTTGAGCTTGAGTAGAAATATATCCTTGACGGTAAAGCGTTCCCGTTCCTAGCGTCCGCCATTCATTGCTTCTTACTAAAAACTTTCGTTCAATTTCGATAGCCATAAGCGTTAGAACATTCCTTTTAAGCTTTATTTAAGAGTATTTAAAATCCGAATGATAACCATGCGATCGCTACAAAGGTGTCAATTTATGTAACAATTTAGAGAAGTTAATTCAGTTCAATGAGAACACCAACAATTATGGCCGCTACAATAAAAAAAGGAGCATTGGTTCGCGTGGTTCGGGAAAACCTCGAAAATAGCTTAGAGGCTAAAGCGAGTGATTCTCGCTTGCCAAGCTACATTTTGTCCAGTAAAGGACAAGTTGTCGATCTCAAAGACGAATATGCTCTCATTAAATTTTACGTCCCGACTCCGAACGTTTGGTTACGTATCGATCAATTAGAATTAGCCCAATGAGTAACTTATATAATACGCTCCTTCCCTGTCAATCGCCACGAGTTGCGGTGATTGGTGCAGGAAATGTCGGGAGAACCCTAGCCCAGCGCCTTGCCGAGAAAAACCTAGCTGATGTCGTATTGCTCGATATTGTTGACGGATTGCCTCAAGGAATCGCCCTCGATTTAATGTGCGCTCAAGGCATCGAGTTACATCAGTGCCAAATTAGCGGAACGAACGCCTATGAAGACACTGCCGAGTCTGATATCGTCGTCATTACAGCAGGACGCGCTCGCACACCGGGCATGAGTAGAGATGACCTCTTACAAATCAATGCCAAAATCGTCTTTGAGGCTACCCAACAGTCTATCAAATATTCTCCTAATGCCATTTTTATCATCGTCACTAATCCCCTAGACGTGATGACTTATTTGGTTTGGAAAACGACTGGACTGCCTCCCCAACGGGTGATGGGGATGGCAGGCGTATTAGACTCGTCTCGCTTGCAAACGTTCATTGCGATGGAATTGGGGGTATGTACAGCGAGTGTTTCGGCGATGGTGTTGGGTGGACATGGAGACTTGATGTTATCCTTGCCCCGCTACTGCACCGTCAATGGCATTCCCATCACCGAACTGATGGAGGCAGAAACGATTGAACGCTTAATCGAGAGAACCCGTAACGGCGGGGCTGAAATTGTTCAATTATTGAAAACAGGGGGGGCTTATTACGCCCCAGCTTCCTCAGCCAGTTTGATGGTAGAAGCCATTTTGCTCAATCAATCCCGACTACTACCGACGGCAGCTTATCTCGACGGACAATATGGTTTGAACGATATTTATTTAGGGGTTCCCTGTATTCTAGGCTGTCGCGGGGTGCAAGATATCCTACAAGTCACGCTCACCGAAGACGAGAAAAAAGCCTTGCACGTTTCGGCTGACTCAGTTCGACAAAATTTGAATATAGCGCTCGAAAGTGTGGGATTACCTTATTCAATGAACAATGCTTAAATAAAGAATTACTGAGATTAATTATCGGCTTTTTCAGTCAATCGTTTGAGAATTTCAATAATATCGGCTTGTCGCTTATCGACTTCCTCAAGACGGCGGTAGTAATCTCCTTGAATCTCCCAAAAAGTCGCCTGGGCTGAGGCTACTCGCGTCATAACATCATAAAGGCGGTTTCGATCCTTCTGCCATTCCTCCCTGTCTTTTTGCCATTCGTTGGCTAGATCTTCAATCGCACGGGCGTTAGAATCGACTTGTTGCCCTATCTTCTCGACTAAAGATTCAATTCGGTCTAATCTTTCTTCTGACATCGGTTTTTCTTTTATTCTATCTCAATCAAACCAGCCTATATCCTCATTAGAGAGGTCACTGGTGGGTTGGACAGGGGCAACGTAGCGATTTGTCAATTGTAAACTTAGTCGCGATCGCGCTGGCGGTGGCGTTGGGGTTAATTTAGCTTCTGGTGGTTCTGAAGAGGGAGTTTGGACGGATTCTGCTTTTTGTAATTCAGTGTAGAGTTTTTCAACGAGTTTTGTTTGCTCTGCTAATTCTGTTTGAACTGACTCAAATCCGGCAATTTGGGCTTGCAAAGACGCTATTTCTTGTTTGGCGGCATCAAGAGCGGCGGTTAACTCATCTACTTGCGTTTCGAGTTGAACTTTCGTCACGCCAGAGGGGTTATAATGCAAATCTGAAGCAGTAGCAGAGGAATCTAAGTTCACTTCTTCGTGTATTAAATCAGATAGCCGTTTTTTAGTCATAATTTGCTCCAATCTCGCTGTAATTCTTCAGTAACACGACGGTAGTCGGCTTGGGCTTCTTTGGCGTTTTTGCCACGCCATTCAGTAATCGGCAAGCCTTCGAGAACGGCTCGTTCATGGGCTTTATAAGTGCGAATAAAAGCGTGGCAGGCAGGAATCCCCAATTCTAAGAGGGTATTTTGTGCTTCTAAGGTTTCTTTAAGGCTGCGGGAGTCTACTTTCGTTAATAACACCCGATGAGCAACCTTGAGCGGCATGACGGCTGTTCGTACCGTCTCAATCAGGGCAGTTAAATCCATGGGGGCAGGTGGCGTAGGCAATACTAAATAGTCTGCCGAAGCAATAACAGCTTTTAAAGCCTCTGATCGCAGTGCAGGGGGCGTATCGACAATAACAATATTATATTTCTCAATTTGGTGGAGTTTCTCTAAAAATTGGGGATCGGATGCTTGCGTAAAATCAAAATCCATGCCCGATTCATTTCGTTCCATCCACCACGTTGCTGAACCCTGGGGATCGGCATCGACGAGCAAAACATCCTGTTTTTCTGCCAAAATTGCCGCTAAATTGACAGCAGTTGTCGTTTTTCCGACTCCTCCCTTACCGTTAACAACGGCTAGAACAGTGGCACGTTTCCCCTTACTCATGCTGTTGCGATCGCTGCTACCCATTAGTAAATTTTCCTTACCTTATCATGGGGATTCCCTCTAAGTCATTAATTTTAATCAAGTCAAGGGGCTTTATCAATCATTTAGGCGGCGATAAACAGTAACCAATCCTCGTGCGTCTCCTACGTTACCGGGAAAAAGGACAACGGGTAAGTTGGGCAAAAAAGGATGGTCGGCGTTGGTACGAACCATCGACACCCCTGGTAAAATTTGTCCTAATAGGCGCGCTGATCGCAAATTTAGTCCGGTACTGAGAACATCGTTGGAGGTAATGCCGCCTTTGCTGATTAAAAAGCCGATATCGCGGGGCAATCCTTTCACCACATCCATTAATAAGGAAGATACTGTCACCCCAAAATCTAGGCGTTGTCCAACGTTGTCGAAAGTGAGTTCGTCTCGACTGGTGTAAACCACAGGCGTTTTACCTGATTGATGAATTGATTTTACTTTTTCTAGGGTTTCTTGCAGTAAAAGCTCTTTCTGTTGAGGCTTTTCTCGCAACTGCTTGACATCAATTTCAATGCCTACCACATCTGATTCTTGCAGGAGTTGTTCGAGTTGTTGGGTTGTTTTCTGAACGTGCGAACCGACTAACACCACGCCTGGTTTATCGGTTGGCTTGTATTGTGCCATTGCTTCGGCAGGAACAGGCTGTTTTCCCAGTTGAGCCAAAGACGTTAAAATACTAGCCGCACTCCGCAACAGAAACCGCTTGCCTGTGGCTGCTGCCGCTAAAATATCTTGGGCAAATTGGTCTAAATCGGCTTGTATTTCCCCATCTACCACGCTACATTGATTGCCAGTTAATAGCATTAAGCGATTCTTACTGCCATCTCGGATATCATTAAGTAAAAACCGCTCGACTTGCGAGGCAGGAATGCGCCCTTTGGTCTTTTCTTCCACATAATCAGGCAAATAGCTAGAATGGTAGCTAAAAACGGAATCCTGAGCAAATTCGGTTTCGTGGACGGGAGTAGGTACACCTTCAACGAGCAGATAGTGAACGCTATCGCGAGTGATGCGTCCACCTTCAAAAAAAGCAGGGATGAGGAAATGAGCCTCAAATCCGCCCAATTCTTCAGCAATAACATCAGTTTCAAGCGGGTAATGTCCCCGTAAAGTTGAATCTGAGCGACTAACTATCAGGAAATCTTCAATGCCTTCTGCTGCGATCGCAATTTTCAGATTATGGCACACTTCTCGTGTGACGCTGGCGGCTCGGTCTGGCGGTAAGGCTCTAGTATTAGTAAGAATAAAAAAAATGGCGGTATTATCTCTCAACCCCAAGCGGAGGGTATCTACATCCCATTGCATCAACAGCAGGCAACTGTGGACGGTTTGAGAACCTGTGGGATCGTCATCGAGAACAATTATTTTGGGGGTGTTAACCATCTTTGAGAACTGTATCATTAATTAGGGAAGTTGGGGAAAAACAGCTTAAAGACTCCTGCACAAACAGCTAAGACGAAACCAACTACAACAGAACGGTTAATAAATTCGGCTCTCCCGTACTCTTGGGGATAATAAAATCTTATTAATTGACGTAGGATAACTTTGCCATAAAATCTGATTTAATTCTTGGTTTTTAAAAAGGATGGTTCAAAAAGTGAGTGTACTTGCTGTAATTGTTGATTATTATTTACGTAACCTTCTTGTAAAAAAAAGGGACAATTTATAAACTGTCCCTACAAATATTATCTAGATTTAAAAGATTTATGCAAGGGGGTTAGTGGATTTCAGCCGCCGGCAACGGCAGGAACGATGCTAACTTCATCGTCTTCAGTTAAAGAGGTTTTGGTTCCGTCGAGAAAGCGAATGTCCTCGCTGTTGACATAGAAGTTCAAAAAGCGACGGGGTTCGCCATTTTCATCACACAAGCGAGCTTTGATACCAGGACAATTTTGTTCAAGCGAGTCAATCAGTTCGGCAATGGTAGCACCATCACACTCTAACTTTGCCTGATTGTTGGTAAATTTTTGCAAGGGAGTCGGAATTAAAACTTTTACAGCCATAACTTTTTAATGAACATGAACGAACTTGAGCGAAGCGAAAGCTCCACAGTGAATGAGCGAAGCCACAATAAACAATTACCAATTAGCAATTAAACAAGTACCTGTTGCCATTCGAGGCGTTCTAGGGTGCGGGAGCGCTCTAAAGCACGCTCGAAGCTATCAAGCTTAGGTTCGATTACTAAAGGTTCGCCGATGTAGCCTTGCACTGCTTCTTGGGTTTTGAGTCCGTTGCCAGTAATAAAAGCGACAGTGGTTTCTTCAGTCTCAATTTTACCGGCTTCGACCAATTTTTTGAGGACGGCAATCGTGGTTCCGCCTGCTGTTTCGGTAAAGATACCTTCGGTTTCAGCCAGGAGTTTGATCCCTTCAATAATTTCGGCATCGGTGACGCTTTCGATTTGTCCTCCCGTTTTGCGGGCAACTTCTAGCGCGTAGATGCCGTCGGCGGGGTTGCCAATGGCAATGGATTTAGCAATAGTATTGGGCTTGACTGGGGTGATAAAATCGCGCTTGTCTCGGAAAGCTTGGGCAATGGGCGAACATCCTTCGGCTTGCGCCCCACTAAAGCGCACTTCTTTGGAGTCTACTAAGCCCACTTTAATAAATTCTTGAAAGCCCTTATAAATTTTAGTATAGAGAGATCCCGAAGCCAAGGGAGCGACTATGCGATCAGGCAGTTGCCAACCCAGTTGTTCAGCGACTTCAAAGCCCAGTGTTTTCGAGCCTTCAGAGTAATAGGGGCGCAAGTTGATGTTGACGAAACCCCAACCGTAGGTATTGCCAACTTCCGAGCAAAGGCGGTTGACTTGATCGTAGTTGCCTTTAACTGCCATGACAGTTGGATTGTAAATGAGGGTTCCCAGGATTTTTGCAGCTTCCAAATCGGCAGGAATAAACACACAACAATCCAAGCCTGCGTGAGCGGCAATAGCGGCTGTGGAATTGGCTAAATTTCCGGTACTAGCACAAGAAACAGTGGTAAACCCCAATTCTCTAGCGCGGGTTAAGGCAACAGACACAACCCGATCTTTGAAGCTGAGGGTTGGCATATTCACCGCATCGTTTTTAATATACAAATTTTTTAGACCCAGACGGCGAGCTAGGCGATGAGATTTGACTAAAGGAGTCATGCCAGTGCCAACATCAATGATATTGTTCCCCTCAACGGGTAAAAATGCCCGATATCGCCAAATCGAGTTTGGCCCAGCCTGAATAATTTCTCGACTGACTTGGCGGCGAATGAGATCGTAATCGTAGGCAACCTCTAACGGTGAGAAGGTTTCTTCGCAAACGTTGAGTGCTTCAAGCGGATATTCGATGCCACCTTCAGTAGAAACCAGCTTGGTGAAGGTGGGAAGAAAGGTTGGGGGAGGGGGTGTCGTTACCTGGGTCATGGCTAGATTTGTTTCTTTATCCGTTAACTTTCCGACTCACTCTATCACAGGTCAAAATTCTCGTCAAACATACCCGACTTTTTTTGTCGGGTTTATTAGATAAGGTTAAGGCAAGTGCTAGCCAATGTATAACTTGTGTATAACTTGAGAAGTTATACACAACGCGAATATTAACTTATACATGGGTGTCTCAAAATTAAGGATAGGCATATTTATTTCTCTACATCAGATGAAAACCGTCAACATTCTTAATGTAGCGATCCACAATCTCTCTCTGAGCGAACTCCTAGAGCGTCTCAGCCGACACGGAGGTGTTGTTGTTACCCCCAATGTCGATCATCTGATGAAATGGAGAAAAGACCATGAACTACGTGCTGCCTATCAGCAATCAGATTATTGTATTTGTGATAGCAAAATTATTCAGTATGCTTCTAAATTCTTAGGAGATCCCATTCACGAAAAGATCTCAGGCTCAGATTTATTTCCGGCCTTCTATCAATACCATCAAAAGAATGAAGACATCAAAATCTTTCTTTTAGGAGCCAAAGAGGGAGTCGCTCGGCTGGCGCAAGAGAAAATCAATCAGTCTGTAGGACGTAACATTATTATTGACAGTTATTCTCCCTCTTTTGGTTTTGAAAAAGATGAGCAAGAGTGCCAAAAAATTATCGAGCGCATTAAGCAATCTGGCGCAACTGTCTTGGCGGTTGGACTCGGTGCGCCTAAACAAGAAAAGTGGATCGTCAAATATAAAAATCAGCTTCCTAACATTAAAATCTTCCTAGCCATTGGAGCGACCATTGATTTTGAAGCGGGACACAAACCTCGCTGTCCTAAATGGATGAGCGAAGTAGGATTAGAATGGTTTTACCGCTTGAGTAGCGAACCAAAACGGCTTTGGAAGCGTTATTTAGTGGATGCAGTTCCCTTTTTCTGGTTAGTCTTTCAGCAGAAATTAAGTACAACTATTTCTGCTGTTCCTAAGCCAACATCCTATCCTCAAAAAACTCGACTGTCTTAAACGAGACAGATGACAGGAGGCTAAACCAATAGACAGTTTAACTGTACGACAGCTTAGCTATTTTTAAGAATTATTGAATCTCAAAAGCTTTGCGTTAACCCTCCGGTTCCGCTGGAGGGATTGTTTCAAGCGGTTTGCCCAACTTTAAACGAGCCATTTGCCAAGCGTGTAAAGATTTTCTAAAGGCTGGATCGTCATATCTTGGAACTGCTTCTAGTATTGCCTTAAAATAACCAAGCACAATCAAAATCCCCCCAAAAATAATGGGTTTTTCAACCATCCTGTAGGCACCAATGGCAAAAATATAAAGCGGGTGAGTTCCCATAAAATATTGTCCCTTTCCCCAGCGCAGCCTACCCGTTAGTATTCCTTTTTCAGAAGATCCCATTAATCGTTGGTGGATGAAGTTTAGGTCTGGGTGTTCGAGACTACGAGTCCTCCACCCTTTCATTCTGGCGCGATGATAAACAATGCCATCCCAATGAACTTCAGGAACGAAACCACCAATATCTTCAAAACACTGACGGCGATAAAAATTAATTTGTCCGGCTACCATTTCGTCGGACATTCTTTCTAGAATTAACTTACCATTTTTTTCTAAAAAAGGCTTTCCACTCGCTGCTCCCAAATATTTATCTTGAGCAAATAAATCGAGCAGAGTCTCAAAATATTTAGGAGGTAAAATCAGATCTCCGTCAATCTTACCGATAAAATCATACTCTTTTGTCTGAAGTCGCTCATAACCATAGTAAAACGTTTCAATCACACCAGGGCCAACAGAGCGAACGCCGCGATCAGGTTTATTTTCTATATGAATCCAGCTATACTGACGAGCGGCTGCTTGCAGAATTTCTGGGGTGCGATCAGTAGAACCGTCATTGACAATCAGCCATTCAACAGGTTTGATCGTTTGTTTGGCGATAGATTCAATGGTTTTTTCGAGAAAATTTTCTTCATTTCTGACGGGAGAAATTAGAACAATTCGCTTGTCAATAGGTATCATACTTGTTTATATTTTATGAGAATAACTTTAACAAATTTTCGACTGAGCGATCGCTATTAAATTCATTCATGATTTTCTGACGTGCCATTAAAGTCATATTCGCGATCGCAGGCAAGTGTCGGTTTGCTTTTTCCATCGCGTCTGCCAGCGATTGAGGAGCGTTAGGTTCTGCTAAATAACCTGTAACGCCATCTTCAATCAGTTCAGGAATGCCAGAAATTCGCGTAGAAATCACAGGAATTCCGACTGCCATCGATTCCATTAGTACCACCGGAATACCATCACAATCACCTTGACTGTCTTGCCGACAAGCTAGCACGAAAATATCTGCTTCTTGTAACCAAGAGAACACCTTTTGATGAGCCATAGCGCCTTTAAATACAATTTTTGTATCTAAGTCGTTTTTTGTCACTAAATCTTGCAGGCCTTTTCTTAACGGCCCATCGCCAGCAATCTCTAATTTAAAATCGATGCCTTTTTCTTGCAATTGCCGAGCCG
Organism: Microcystaceae cyanobacterium; assembly: GCA_041743025.1. Classification (GTDB taxonomy): domain Bacteria; phylum Cyanobacteriota; class Cyanobacteriia; order Cyanobacteriales; family Microcystaceae; genus JBGTNM01. The sequence goes on along the minus strand of JBGTNM010000020.1, from coordinate 11,466 downwards.
CTAGAATTAGAACATCCATTCCTTTTTTTTCAACGAGTCTCGCTAACGATTTAATAATTAGCTTAGATCCCAAATGATGTTTCTTTTGAAATAAATATTTTTGGGTGTCAATTCCACATCTGACAATTTGAATTTTCTCAATGTTATCGGTATATTTTTGTAAAAAGTTGCGATTGTACTCAGAAATTGTAATGGCTACTTTAGAGCGCTCGATTTTTTGTTGTAACAATAAGTTATGTTCAAATAAATCGTTAGCATGGGAGGTAAAACTATAGGGAATTTCGGACAAAGATGCTGCATACATTCCTATCTGGGTGGGAACGTGAGCGAAGTGAATATGTAAATGCTCACAGCGATCGCTAATTAAAATCCTAGCAACTGAGCTTCCCTGCAAGAAGTGATAAAATAACTTAAGAGCAGATAATTGCATTAAGCCAACTTCAAAGATATCACTCAAAACCAATTTAAGTGTCTGCCAATAAATGAAAGGTTTTTTAAACAAGATAAACAAGTTGTCGAACCCTAAAAGTAACCAAGAACGGCGATAGAGAAAAATTGTCTTATCGATGAGTTCGCGCAGGTCATCATTGAGTTCAGGTAGTTTGGGCAAATGAATAGAAATTGAAGTAATTTGAATATGTTTTTTTTGTAAAGCTAGAATTTCATGATAGACAAAAGTAGCAGATAAAGAAGGAATTTCTGGAGCAAGATAGGCGATGCGCTTGATCATAAGTTGTCATTTAATTTAGGGAACCCGAATGTGTAAATAATTATTCATAACAACTGACAGATTTAAGAAACCGACTGTCTCTGAAACAAAAACAGTCGGTGAGCCTACAGCTTAAAAGCAGGGTGAAATTAAGTTTCTCTGCTCATAAATTGCTGAACTTGCCGTAAGGCGACGGCGGCAATATTGACACCTGCCCAAGCAGCAGCAATCAAAAGGGGAGAAAGAACGATCAAAACGCGCCAATCCATATTTAGTTTCCTCGTCGTATTTTTAGGGGACTATAAGCAAATTTTATTGTTTATAGTTATATCTTATTTAGGGAGCGTTTTGAAGCCTATATCAGTACCTTTTCCAGCATGAACGAGAGCCAGCTTTTCATAGCGCAAGGCGTGTTCGATTAATTCGGTGGCCTCATCTTCTGAAACCTCTCTCACTCGTCGCGCCGGAATGCCGACAATCAGCGATCGCGGCGGTACATCTTTGGTAACAATCGCCCCTGCTCCAATAATACTACCAGTTCCCACTCTAACGCCATCTAAAATAACGGCTCCAATGCCAATCAGACAACCTTGTTCGATGTGAGCGGCATGAATGACTGCCCGATGTCCTACCGTTACGTAATCTTCTAAGAGGGTTACCCGACCTGGATCACCGTGTAAAATTGCACCATCTTGAATATTAGTGTAAAGGCCAATTTCAATGCGTTCTACGTCTCCACGCACGACAGCACCATACCAGATACTTGTTCCGGGTGCTAAGCTGACATTGCCGACCACAACTGCATTAGGAGCAACAAACGCCGCCGCCGAGAGATCGGGTAGCGGCCAATAAGTGGGGAGAGACAAGGTTATTTTTTGCATAAAAAGAGTGAAATTTTAAAATCTCGGTGTAATGCCTAAGCCATCGGGTTTTAACAGATATAATATATCCACAAGCGACTGATAGAGATGACAAATGCAATATAGGCCATTAGAAATGAATTCAGGTTTACAGTACCCTATTTTCGGGCCAGAGATTCAGTGCCCTCACTGTCGCCAAATTATTCCTGCTTTGACGCTAACCGATACCTACCTCTGTCCGCGTCACGGGGCATTTGAAGCCGATCCCGAAACAGGCGAACTGGTTCATCTCCAGTCTGGACGGCACTGGCGGCGTTGGCAAGATGATTGGTATCGCCAGCACACTCATCCCGACGGCATTCGCTTTGAAATTCACGAAGCCCTTGATCGCCTTTATACTCAAGGCTATCGTGCTACCAAAGTCATTATTGCCAGCCGTTACCAAGAGTTAGTTAGTGCTTATTTAGAACGCAATACTTCTTGGCGCAACAACTCCGAAGCGATGCCTCGCTTGTACGGGTTGCCAGTAGAATTTAGCGCAGACATTAAAGACGATCCCTGCTGGGAAGTGATCAATTTCGATTTAGAAAAAGAACCAGGCGTTCCCAAACGTTATCCCTATTTCCGCTTGTTTGAATAAATTGATTTATGCACCATGCTTCTATTCGCACGGCAGATATCCACCGAGCGATCGCTTTTTATGAATTGTTAGGCTTTACGGTAAAGGAACGCTTTACGACAGGTTACACGCTAGCTTGTTGGTTGGAAGGGTTGGGCGGAAGAATCGAACTCATTCAAATTCCTGAACCTAAACCTGCACCGGATGCGTTTGGGGACGAGCATTATGTGGGTTACTATCATTTATCTTTCGATTTAACCGAACAGGTAACTGATATTCCCACTTGGTTGAATCAGTTAAAAGAAAAATTTACTCAAAGTCAATTTGAACCCTTAAATATTTTACTAGAACCCACACAGCAGATGATCGGCAATACCGTTTATGAAGTCACCTTTATTGCTGATGCGGATGGATTGCCATTGGAATTTATTCGAGTATTAAATTAATACAGTTTATGCCGAAAGAGCCTAATTTTTAACTCAAGACAAAACCGATTACATTTCATCGGGGTTAATGCCAAGCGATCTGAGCCTTTCGGCAAGTCGCTGAGCTTTTTGTTCAGCTTGCTGTTTGGCAAGCCGTTCTTGATTAGCACTCGCCTCAGCCTTGATCGCTCTTTCATCAGCCGTTAGATAGCGATTTCCCGACGCATCATACCAATAGAGCCATTCCCGATACCAAGCAATATGCTCTCCCGTATCATAACCCAGAGCTAACCCAATTTCTGGCAACCAAACTCGATTATTCTCACCCTGTAGAAGTTCATATTTGCCTGACCTTAGTTGATAAACTGCCAATCGTTGCCTATTTTTAAACCTTCCTCTTCTCCCACTCAAGGGATTGTAAATCGCATAATAGAGAATACCGAGAGTTTGATAATCTACTAACTTATCCTCGTATTCACTGTTATATTTCTCGGAAATCACTTCCAACGACAAAATCGGCATCATATTCTGTTCTTCCCACAGCACATAACTCAATCGTCCTCTTTCGCCTGTATCATGTTTCACTCCAACTGCCAAAAAGCCATCCGGGACGATCGCGGGTTCGTCAGGGTTGTAATAAACCGCCATATCTACGCCGAAGTACCAATCATCACGATTTGCCCAAATTGAGGCTAATAGACTTAGCAATAGATTGGGAATGTCGTTCTGTAACTGATTATCCACTGGCGTTTCGTCGGAAGAAGGCAATTCTTCGGCGGTAGGAAGAAGGCGATTGGTGCTGTAGACGAGGTTAACCATAGCTTAGGTAAGCAAGGTGGTTGAAGGTTGAATTACGCTGATTCTAGCAGATGGCATTGATAAGCGATTAAAAATTTTATTAGAACCCAGTCAATAAATGATTTAGATTGAGCGTTTCTGAGGGTAAATTTGCCATGCTAACAATATCATTGTAAAAAATTTTACACCAACTGTAACTGACAAATTGCCTTAAGAACCTGTAGCAATTGAATAGCAGGTTCAGAATACATGAAATTTAATTCCGGTAATAATTGATAAGTAGGTGGATTGCCGCGTTCGAGATAAACAAATAAATATTGCAATCCATTAGTTGCTAAACCCCAAACGAAGGGTTGCTTTTCTAAACTGGTATAGGCATAAGTGAGTAATTGAGGTAAGCCTTGTCGCACTTCTACGCCACTTTCTTTGGCTTCAATGACCAAAATCCAAAACGGGACATCTCGTTCAGTTGGCATAGATTTATTCACAATAACCAGATCGAAACGTCCGGTAATAACTTTAGCTTCATCTTCAATAACAATGCTGTCGATTCCTTCTTCTATTTTGATTTGGAGAGGATAACGATAGAATCCTGCTAGTCTTAGCAAAGGAAACAGAGAAATAGCTTTAACTTGGCCTTCCGAGGCTTTTTTTCCACGGATATAAGGACGAAAATCCTCACGAATTCGCCATAATTCTGACTTTTCAGGCTCAATTACTAATTCGAGAGAAAAAAAGTCATTAAAAGAGACATCCTCAACCTTTTCGACTAGCTTGAGTAAGCGATAAACATCGTCTAAGGTAAGTTGGCTAGCTTGAATTGCAGTCATGGAGATAACTAAAGCGTTTTATTTGAATGATAAATTATTAAATGGCAACAAGATACTGTTGAGTATAAGCCTTCCTGATACGATACAATATGCATTCAATCAGGAAATTAAACAACTCAACTTTATGGCCAAAGCGTGGATTATTGGACTGGGACGATCGGGGATTGCTGCTGCTAAACGATTAAAACAAGATGGCTGGGAAGTGACTTTAAGCGATCGCGTCAACTCAGAAACGCTACAAAATACCCAAAAAGCGTTATTTTCCCAAGGAATTACCGTCAAACTCGGTCACACGCCTTCCCTAACCTCGTCTAATTTTCCTGATTTGATTGTCGTCAGTCCTGGCGTTCCTTGGGACATTCCGTTTTTAGTGGAGGCGAGAGATCGCGGCATCGACACCATCGGTGAACTAGAATTAGCTTGGCGCTACCTCCAATCCTCTCCTTGGATAGGCATCACAGGAACCAATGGCAAGACCACCACAACCGCTTTAGTCGCAGCTATGTTGCAGACGGGGGGGGTGAATGCGCCTGCTTGTGGCAATATTGGCAATGCCGCTTGCGAACTTGCTTTGCAGGTTATTCCAGACAAGGCGTTCGATTGGATAGTGGCAGAAATCAGCAGCTACCAAATTGAGTCTTCTAGCGAACTTTCGCCGAAAATTGGCATTTGGACGACTTTTACCCCCGATCACCTCAACCGCCACAAAACGTTAGAAAATTACTACGCGATCAAAGCGTCTCTCCTTGATCGCTGCAAATATCAAATTTTTAATGGAGACGATCCCTACTTACAGAATATCGGACGCAATCAATGGCCGGATGCTTATTGGACGAGTGTAGGGGGGAAAAATAACTTGCCGTGCGATCGCAACAAAGGTGTTTACCTGCAAGATAATTGGGTGGTGGCTTTTGGCGAGTTAATTGCGCCAGTCAATTTGTTTAAAATGGTAGGGAGGCACAATCGGCAAAATCTTCTGATGGCAGTCGCGGCAGCGAGGTTGGCAGGCGTAGAGAAGGGGGATATTGCCAAGGCGATCGCGACTTTTACGGGTGTTCTCCATCGTTTGGAATATATTTGTACGGTGGCTGGAGTAGATTTTATCAATGATAGCAAAGCGACCAATTATGATGCGGCAGAAGTCGGACTAACCTCGGTCAATTCTCCCGTTATTTTAATTGCTGGCGGGGAAGCAAAAGAAGGGGACGAAAGGCACTGGATCGAAGTTATTAAGACAAAAGCGGCAGCCGTATTATTAATTGGTCAAGCAGCCCCAACATTTGCTCAAAAGCTGCAACAATCGGGTTATGAAGCTTATGAAATTGTTGAAACGATGGACAAGGCTGTCAAGCGATCGTTGTCCTTAGCGCAGCAAAAAGCGGCAAAAGTGGTATTACTATCACCTGCCTGTGCAAGTTTCGACCAGTATACAAGTTTTGAACAGCGAGGCGACCATTTTCGCCAACTTTGTACTCAGCGACTGTCATGAAATTTTGCGGTTAAATTATGTCTAATCTAACTTAAGGATGATTAAACAAACTGTCGTGTCTAGCACGATAGAATCGTAGGGTGGACAATTGCCCATTCTGCAAATTAATTGCTGACGTTAAAGAGAAAGTGACATGGCTAATTTAATTGAATTTATTGTTCATTCGGACGAAAAAATCGATCTTTTGGGGTTCGTGCATGAATTACGGCACTCAGAAAAAAAGTATTTATTACGAAACGATATTTTAATCGCTTTTGAGTCCTACTGCCAAACTCATGAAAAGCCTCCGTCCTTTCTCCAATCGTCTCATCTGAGTAAACTTATTTATTACACTCAAGAGATTATCTTAGAAGAAGAAAGTCTCTGTGTCGTCTACCGTCCGAAAATTGCTAGACAGGAAGGTTACCGCATTTATGACGACCTAGCAGTCGAACCTCTAACAACACAGCAGTTATTAGATATTCGCGATCGCTTTGTTAATCACTTCCATCCTGACGAAGGAGATGTGTTTGAAATTGATTTTCAACCCTTTTATGACTATTCTCCCACCATTCGCGATCCCAAAAATATTGGCAAAGGCTTACAGTATTTAAACCGTTTTTTATCGAGTAAGCTTTTTCAAGATCCTCAGCAATGGTTAGATGCTTTATATACTTTCTTGAGTTTGCACAACTACAATGGGAATGTTTTACTGATCAATGGACGTATCAAAAGTCAACAAGAATTATCCAATCAAGTTAAGGAAGCTTTAAGCTTTATTAACGAACTGCCGGCAGAACAGCGCTACGAAGAATTTCGCTTTGAACTCCAAGCAATGGGGTTTGAACCAGGTTGGGGAAATATGGCAGGTCGCGTTAAAGAAACACTCAGCATTTTAGATGAATTAATTGACTCTCCCGATGATGGCGTATTAGAGGCATTTCTGTCTCGAATTCCCATGATCTTTCGCATTGTATTAGTGTCAGTGCATGGTTGGTTTGGACAGGAAGGGGTTTTAGGTCGTCCCGATACTGGCGGTCAGGTTGTTTACGTTCTCGATCAAGCGAGAAGTCTTGAACAGCAACTCAAAAATGATATTACTTTGGCGGGATTGGATAGTCTGAATATTCAACCAAAAGTAATTATTTTAAGTCGTTTAATTCCCAACAGTGACGGGACGAAATGCAACGAGCGTTTAGAACGAATTCACGGTACTGAAAACGCCTGGATTTTGCGAGTTCCCTTTAGAGAGTTTAATCCAAATGTCACACAAAATTGGATTTCTCGTTTTGAAATTTGGCCTTATTTAGAAACATTTGCTATTGATTCAGAGAAAGAACTCTATGCTGAGTTTCAAGGCAGGCCAGATTTAATTATCGGTAACTATTCTGATGGTAATCTGGTTGCTTTTCTACTAGCAAGACGCTTAAAAGTAACTCAGTTTACGATTGCTCATGCACTCGAAAAATCAAAATATTTGTTTAGTAATCTCTATTGGCAGGACTTAGAAAAGACCTATCATTTTTCATTGCAGTTTACGGCAGATTTAATCGCCATGAATGCCGCAAATTGTGTTATTAGCAGTACCTATCAAGAGATTGCAGGCAAGTCAGATAGTGTCGGTCAATATGAATCTTACCAAAGTTTTACTATGCCTGATCTCTATCATGTTGTTTGCGGGATTGAACTCTTTTCACCTAAATTTAATGTGGTTCCGCCTGGAGTCAATGAAAACGTTTATTTTCCCTTTACTCGTCATGACGATCGCGTTCCGAGTAAGCTCGAAGAGCTAGAAGAATTACTCTTTAACAAAGAAGACCCCGAACACATTTATGGTAAGTTAGATGAACCCGGTAAACGCCCGATTTTTTCGATGGCAAGACTTGATCGCATCAAAAATTTAACAGGCTTGGCGGAGTGTTTTGGCAAGTCTGAAGAGCTTAAAGAACATTGCAATTTAATTTTAGTGGCGGGAAAACTATTGGTTTCTGGCTCGACTGATTCAGAGGAAAAAGAAGAAATCGAAAAGCTCTATCATCTCATTGACCAGTACAATTTGCATGGAAAAATTCGCTGGTTAGGCGTTCGCCTGCCTAAAAGTGATTCAGGAGAAATTTATCGCGTTATTGCTGATCGTCAAGGAATCTTCGTTCAACCGGCTTTATTTGAAGCTTTCGGTCTGACTATTTTAGAGGCAATGATCTCAGGATTGCCTACCTTTGCAACTCAATTTGGCGGGCCAGTCGAAATTATTCAAGATAAAGTCAATGGATTTTATATTAATCCGACTAATCTAGAAGAAACGGCGGAAAAAATTCTAACGTTTGTTGCTCAATGTGAACAAAATCCTGACTATTGGACGCAAATTTCTAAACAGGCAATTGAACGGGTTTATAGCACTTACACTTGGAAAATTCACACGAATCGACTGCTATCACTCGCCCGAATTTACGGTTTTTGGAACTTTACTTCTAAGGAAAAACGAGAAGATATGCTTCGCTATATCGAATCATTATTCTATCTCATTTACAAATCTCGCTCTCAACAATTGCTAAATGAACACTGGCAACGTTGATCGAATGTGAGGTAATAGACCTCTTGCAACCATCAAAAATTAGGGGAAAGGGGAAGGGGGAAAGGGTAAAGGAGAGAAAACAAGCGCAATCGCTCTCTAATTTACGAAAAATATGATATGATAAAACGTTTGTGCCAGAATTTTAAAAGGAGGATAGCCGATGGCGGGTAGCGACGTAAAAGCCGATTTGTGGGTGAATGAATACATCACGCCTTGGGATATTTATAGTCACGGCATCAGCCGCATTTTAGCTTACAAGAAAACACAATATCAGGAAATGTACGTTGTAGAAAGCGGGGCCTACGGTAAGGCGTTAGTCCTCGATGGCAAATGGCAATCGTGTACTGGCGATGAATTTATCTACCATGAAAGCCTCGTGCAACCCGCCGCGATCGCTCATCAATCGCCTAAATCTGCCCTCATCTTGGGAGGAGGGGAAGGAGCGACTCTTCGGGAGATATTGCGCTGGAATAGCGTTCAGCGAGTCTTGATGGTAGATATTGATGGCGAAGTGGTGCAAGCTTGCAAAGAACACCTAGGCGAAATGCACGCCAATGCCTTTGACGATCCCCGTGTGGAACTGGCAATTGAAGATGCCCTCGTTGTCTTGGATACCCTGTCAGAGCAATGGGATATCATCATCTCAGACTTGACCGATCCTATCGAAGAAGGCCCTTCGTTTGCCTTATTTACCCAAGAATATTATGAAAAATTGCAGCGAGTCCTTGCTCCTGGCGGCTTAGTGGTAGTACAATCTGGCCCTGTTGCGCCGCCGTTTGTCAAGTATCACGCCCGCCTCGTCAATACCCTAAAGTCCGTTTTTCCCTACGCTCATTCTTACTGTGCGCCAACGCCTAGCTACGGTTCGCCTTGGGGCTTTACTCTCTGTTGTAACGAAGCGATCGACAAGCTACCTGATCCGGTGAAAGTTGATCGCTTATTAGCTGATAAGACAACAGGGGGATTGCGCTTGATCGACGGACAGACCTTATTAGGAATGCTGCAAACGCCCTTGTATATCCGAGACGCTATAGCTCAACATACCGAAGTGTACACGCTCACTGAACCTCCCAAATTCTTCGGGCAGGGTGTCGCTAAGGGGTGAACGAAGATAGACTTTGACGCTCCCTTCGCTAAAAGCGAGGGATTCTTGGACTCACCATAGCCCGTTCAGGTTGCCCTTACTACTGGTCTTACGCGGTGATGCCTAGTCTTTCAACTAGCTTCAAAGAGCGTGAATTTGGGTGCGCCCCACCCTATTTTTGTAGAGTTCTGTAGAATGGCAGAATTGATAGCTACTCACTCAGTTTCCTACAAGATTTTACCTTTCCACGGAAAGACTGAGACTTTTGGATTGAACCCCATATCTTGAATTGTCAATGTGCTTGATATCGGTTAGATATCTGAGGTTTTTAGACAGGTTAATTACCTTCCTGTTAAAATAATTGTACCACTAAACGACTGCCCCGCCATTCATGAGGACGCTTCGGACGGAGGTTTCCTCCGCCACGGCAGTTCACGCAACTTGCTCCATTTTGGGAAACCCCAAGACCGGACTGCCTCATTTTAGCGTCCGTCCCCATCAGGAAAACTGAGGGTCTTCTTGCGGGGGGAAGATAAATATACACGCTACGGGGCTTGCTAGGGGGACAGAGCCACGCACCATGTTAACTGCTGTTGATAGTCTTGCCACAAACGCGATCGCCACTGACGAATTCCCGAAATCTAGCGCTACACCTCAGACAGAAGCCTATTTAGAGGAGTCTGTTAAAGAAGAAACCGCTAAATCTGAAGACGCTCATGCCGTCCGTTCTCCAGTTACTTTAGAATTAGCTGCCCACGATGTTCGCTGGGTCATGGAACAACAAAAAGAACAAAACCACCTGTTAACGACGAAACTTAACATTTTATTTGTGGTCAATGGCGCGCTCTTAACCAGCTTAACCTTGACAAGATTAGTTTTGCTGCCTAGTGTCTTCAGTTTTGCTGAACTTCTGGGTTTTTTAATCAATTTCACCCTATTGATTCGAGCCTTCTTGCCGCGTCAAGTGGCAGTCAGTCCCAATTTAGAAGATACCAAATTTCTCGAACGCTATCTTTTGCTAGCACCCCAAGCCTATCAACTCAAAATGATGGTCAATCAGGTGGCAATTTATCAAATGAACAAACAGCGCATTGACGATATTTCCCAATCGCTGACTTATGCCGCCTACGTCACCTGGACAGTGGCTATGATGTTGTTGTTGCACATGGTATCGTCGTATTTCATTGAGGCAGTATGAGACAATAGATCGAGTGCGACTCGTTTAGTCGAAATAAGTAGCAATACTTAGGGATGACTAGCATGGCAAAGCTCAATAATAAGAACTGAACCATGATAACTTGATATCCGTGTAGGTGAGCCAATAAAAGCAAGTCCTACCCTTCAGGTGTTGGAAGTGAAAGCATAATCCCTACGGTAGAGAATGGTCTTCAATCCGTAAAGCGGGATTAAACGGGGTAATAACTGATAGTCTTAAATCGGTTATCCTCTAGCAAGAATCTATGGGTAGCAAAAGCGAACATCCGTAATCACCGTTATTGTCAAACAGCTAAAAAGACTGATAAGCTGTCGCCAAAAGGCAAAAGTCAAAAGTCCCTTCTTTCTTCGATCCTAGAAGGACAACACTAACTGACTCGGTGAATAGGAAAACGACAAAACCATCGTCATATGGGAACAGCCAAAAAAGACTGACAGGCTGTAGCCAAAAGGCAAAAGGTCACAAAATTATTTCCATTTTGAAGGAGATGGAAATCAACACTAATCGACCTCGGTGGACAGTCAGACCCTAACGATTCAAACCAACGGATACTCAGGAACGAGGAAATCCCTCTCTAACTCTCAGTCACGGTCGAAAAGGCTGAGTAGTCAACCAAGACGCAATATCTCTCAATCAAAGAGAGGTTATAGAGGGCGAAGGATTGGGGAAAAAGCCAAAGCCTGGATGTAATGTTCAGGATATGCCCACGTCCCCACTGTAATCAGGAAGATAGAGGTCAAGTAGCAATGGAAAAGGCTAAAACTGAGAATAATTCTACAGTGGCATGGAATCAACAAAACTGGCGTAAAATCCAGAAAGTTGTATTTAAGTTGCAAAAACGCATCTATCAAGCCAGTATCAATGGCAATTTGAGAAAAGTTC
>JBGTNM010000019.1:0-1813 GCA_041743025.1 Microcystaceae cyanobacterium | reverse complement strand
TACCTTGAGGTTTACGCCGTCGATTTTTGGGAGGAACAAGAGGTGTAGTGCTAGAGGCAACATGGTCGGAGAACTGAGTTATACATTGCTCGAGCTGAGAGTCACCGTCGGCAATCGCTTGTTAGTAGACCCCATAAAGTTGTAATTCCTGTTGGCGCACAAAAACCTGTTCGGTACGGTAATCTCCAGTCAGGGCGTGAGCTATTGCCGAGGCAGTACTCTTGAGGCGAGCGTTTCTAAGCGCCGCTAGGACTTGAGGCTTTCTTTCTCCAGCCACAATAGCGCGGATGATTGCCATAGCAGTTGTGCCAGTGATATCACTAATTACCGGATGTAGTTAGTGGTAGATTCATTGGTGTCAGTGCTTTCTGCCTCCGTTGGACATGAGTGCTGGCACTTTTAATTAAGGTATCTCGTTGGCGAATGTAACTACGCAGGACGCAGATTTGAGCGTCTGGTCGCAATGAACTTGATAATAGTCCATAACTGTGCAATTGTTGTCACCATTGACAGTCCAGCACATCACTTTTGCCTCCAGGGACGGTTTTGACATGGTGGGCATTAACTAATTTGACTTCAATACCTTGGCTTTCCAGAATTTGAAATAGAGCAATCCAGTATACTCCTGTTGATGCCATTGCTCCTGTCTCAATTTGACCCTCTTTTAACCAGTGGGCTAAGGCCTATAAATCTCTGGTAAAACAGCCAAAGCGACGCACGGGTTGAGCATCTTGCTCTGATGGAACACTTAGCCAATGTCTATTCCCGCAGCAGGAGAATTGATGATGGAGAAGCTTTTGGCGTTGTGGTCTTTCTTTTTGGTCTTAGAGGCAGATGAGGCTGGCAAGTCCGGGGTCCGGTTTTCATGGTATTGTGGCACCGTTCTTGAGACAAAGGCTTGGTTGGTCTCCTGACCTAGATGAGCAAAATTCTAGATGCTCCTAAACGGGATAGCCAAGTTGTGGCTGCACCAATGTCATTCTCTTCCACCGCTGGAACCACGCTTCTGTGCGGGCACAAGCGCACCAATGAGGCTACGGTCTTAACTGTCAGCTGACTGTAATTAATCTTAAGCCGATTTCCTCTAGGCGAGTGATTCCGTTGCTTTAATTCCTTACCAGCTAGCCGAGCGCCGCTCCTGGAACGCTTTTGTCACTCTGAGTGAGGAAAAAACTAACTAAAACTTGAACAAGCTTGTAATCTATAGCTTTTACACTTTATTTCCTAATATTGGACTTCCTTTGTAGTCGTTTTGCTAAAATCTTTATCTAAAGCAGTTTCTAGATTTTACTCTCATGAAAGTGACAAAAGAGGGATATTTACACTAGTACACGAGAAGATGTCACCCGATGGCATCAAGAATTATTGGCTGCTGGGTTTAGGCGCTATGCAACGATGACAGGCAAATTTACAACAAAAGAGCGATCGCAACTACTTCAAGATTGGCGCGATCGCAAAATCGACATTAGTGGAATATTCGCACTTTGACGTTGATGAATCGAGCAAATTTGATTAAGCTTGATTGGCAAAAATTACTAATAAAAGCTAATTTTGATCCCCAAACATTTCACACCCTCATAATTATCGACTTATCAGCATTAAAGACGAAGATCATCTGTCAAAAGACACTTGGGAAACTCAAGTTGAACCAGTCCGCTTACAACGCCAATTATGGAGTAATCGCAATTTTAAGTTAATAGGCTTCTTGCAAAAGGGTAAAGTAAAGTAGGTTACAGGAAGTAAAAAATGACCTACGAGAGAAAGAAACATCTTAAGCCATCAGAGTTTAAGCAATTTTTAGAAATCCATCGGC
>JBGTNM010000018.1:0-10457 GCA_041743025.1 Microcystaceae cyanobacterium | reverse complement strand
AAACTGAAGACCAGATCGATCTATCTCTGCTACAATTTCCCCTGTGGCTGGCATTTGCTCGCGATCCGCAGCAGATGTCAAGTTATGCCTACTAAGGATCAGGCAAGAGGCAAAAGGCACTCTTGGAAAAACTAATAGGCAACTTAAATGTGGAATAGCTTAACAGGAGAGAAATGGGGCGATGGCAGGGTTTGTAAGTAGCGTATTAATTTTTTTCGGCTACCTCTTGGGGTCGATTCCGACAGGATACTTAGCCGGCAAACTACTCAAAGGCATTGACATTCGCGAGTGCGGTTCCGGTTCAATTGGGGCAACCAATATCTTACGAACACTAGGGAAAGGCCCCGCGATCGCTGTGTTAGCGATTGATGTCTTCAAAGGAATGCTGGCAGTCGGACTGATTAAGTTTTGCTATCTTTTCACCGCCGCCGCCATTGTCCCGTTGAGTTGGCAGCCTTGGTTAGTTGCAGGAGCGGCAATTGCTGCCGTTCTGGGTCACAGTCGCTCAATTTTCTTGAATTTTACGGGAGGAAAATCGGTAGCGACGGGTTTAGGCGTTTTGCTGGTGATGAATCCGGTTGTCGCCTTGGGAACGCTGGCAAGTTTCCTGTTAATGCTGGGGATTTCGCGCATCGTGTCGCTGAGTTCGATTACTGGGGCGATCGCGGTTAACCTTTTAGCGATTTTACTGCACCAACCGCTACCCTACTGCTTCTTTGCGGCTGTTGCTGGACTTTACGTGATCATTCGCCATCGCGGCAACATCAGTCGCTTAATGGCTGGAGAGGAACCGAAACTGGGACAGAAATTACAACAAGAAAGATAATTTGTCGGTTTCTCACTCGACAACTTGGCGAAAACCATTGGTGCTTGGCGCGATCGCCTGCATTCGCTTTTACCTTAAAATCGGTTGATTTTAACTCTCAACATGATATGACTTAGAGTCTGAATTGGAAGTTTTAAAGCTTTAAATCTGGGAAAACTTCTTGCACGGCCCAATGAACGAGTGAAGCCCCTTTGACATTCAAGCCTTTTGCCAGTGCCGCATCTTTTTCCAATGCCGCCATCCCTTCACTCGCTAATTTGAGAACGTAGGGCAAAGTGCTGTGATTGAGGGCTTGGGTTGCTGTCCAAGGTACTGCCCCCGGCAGATTAGGAATGCCAACATGCACCACCCCTTCCTCGACGTAGGTGGGATGACTGTGGGAAGTCTGGTGCATCGTTTCAATACAGCCTCCCTGGTCAACTGCGACATCAATAATGACCGAACCAGGACACATCCGGGCGACTAATGAGCGCGACACCAGTATTGGCGCTCGCCGTCCCGGTACTAACACCGCCCCAATCAGTAAATCCGCTTCGGGAACTACCGCCTCAAGCTGAGCCGAATTACTGTACAGTAATTCTACTCTTGACCCAAATAGCGTTTCCAGATAAGACAGGCGTTCAACATTAATGTCAAGAATTTGCACCCGCGCCCCCATACCGACTGCCATTTTCGCCGCTTCGGTGCCGACAACGCCACCCCCTAAAATGACAACTCTCCCCGGACGTACCCCCGGAATGCCGCCGAGCAAAACGCCTCGTCCTCCTGATTGTTTTTCTAAATATCTGGCTCCCATTTGAACGGACAATCGCCCAGCAATCGTACTCATCGGCACCAGGAGTGGGAGTTTGCCATCGGACAATTCTACCGTTTCGTAGGCGATCGCAACGATGCCTGAGTCCATCAAGGCTTCCGTCAAAGCGCGGTCGGCGGCTAGATGAAGATAGGTAAAAAGCATTTTAGCCGTTTTTAAAAAAGGATATTCTGACGGCAGGGGTTCTTTAACTTTAACCACTAAATCCCGCTCCCATGCCTCGGCCGCCGTTGGGACAATTTTCGCTCCTGAGTGCTGATAGTCCCCATCACTAAAGCCTGAACCTTCCCCCGCACCCGTCTCCACAAACACGACATGGTCACGTTCGCTGAGCGTCCGCACGCTGCTGGGAGTCAGTCCCACGCGAAATTCTTGATCTTTAATTTCTTTGGGAACACTAATTTCCATCTGTTTCCTCGACAATTTATCTCTTTTCTTCTAATTTATATGCTAGCGAAAGGACAGATTAGTTATCAGTAAACCTTACACACAGAAGAAATTTGTCATTTAGGGAGTTTTACGGGATGGCAGTGTGATTTAGATCACACACATTCGTGTTGTCTGTCAGTACACTAACTTTTAGAGACCAACTCGCTTAAACAATTCTGATGAAAATATTAACCCTAATGGTGCGATCGCTCCTAGCATTGCCGCCGCCAACCTGAACCTAGATCTTCATTATTTGCATTGGGTTTTTAATGACTATCTCATTCTTTTTTGAGATAGATAATGTTGATTGGCTTTCTGCTGCTAAAAAAAAGTCAGCTTTGAGAAACTAGGGAATGGTTACTATTACACAATTAGAACAAGATTTTGAAAATCTGGCGCGAGAAGATAGCTTGTTTAATGATTATTTTAAACACGCCACTCACCAGCCAGACCAGTATTTAGATAAGCTCGAAGCTCTATTGCTAGAAGATTATCGGCAGTTGAGTCGTGTCTGTCAGGACATTCCTGAAAATATTAGCTATTTTTTAAATCGAGTCTGTTGCTATTTTATCAATAATTTAGGCTTAGATAGACGCTTTAGAAAAGACTTACATCAAATCTTGATGAGACTGCTAAACATTTTAGAAACAGCTTCAGATAAGCCAGAAGTTTCGACTTCTCTCAATCCTTTTTTTACGAAAGCTAAGACAATTGAAGATGAACCGGATACGCCGTCAGCATTTGAACGGCTCAAACAAGCTACTGACAAATATAAAAAGCTCGAAGACGATACCGAACCGAACTGGAAACGCAAGCAACGTTTGGGGCAAAGATTAATTCGCTATCCTCATCTCTATGGCTTTTATTTAGGTGTTTCGGAAGCTTCATCTAACTCTAATTTTGGACAGACCACGCAAGTTCGTCAAACTCAGTATGTTAATGACTATACGGTTAACTTACATCGCTATTTACGTCAAGAAAGCCTCAAGGATAACAATTTAGATTTAATGGGATCTTTCGTTAAAAAAGGCACAACTCCAGAGTGGGAAAACCCTACTCACCTGCCGAAAGACGATCTCTATCAATCTGTCCACTATTACCAAAAGACAGACCATCAATTTAAAGAAACAGCACACAACATTATAACTTCTTATCAAGGGTTATCCTTAATAGAATGTAAGATGTCACTCTACAATATGGTTATTGATTTGTTTCCACCTCAATATCAAAAGGCATTTGTAGGGCAAAAGCTTCTTCTCAATCTTCAAGGGCAAGAAGCTAGCTACAACGATCAAGCTGCCGACTTAGCACTCATTAAAACTGCGATTGACTACTGTTTCAAATTACTGGTTATTGACGATGATAAAAACCATTTTTTCTTCATTGATATGATCAGTAATATGGGCATAAAAAAAACGCTTGATATCCTCTTGCAACTCATTCATTGCTATCCTATCGACCCGACAGTACGCGATAGAAAATTGCAAAAGCAAAAAATGCTATTTGCTTTAGAAAAACGGCTAGCAATCCTCTTTAAAAATTATGAAGATTTTGAGGAAAATGAAATGCAATGGCTGATCTATTTTTTAGAAAACTTTAATATTGCTACTGCTTTACAATTTGACGGACTTGACACGACAGGTATTGAAATTCCCTCACAGGTTTCTTGATTGAAGTAAGGTGGGCAATGCCCACCCTACCGCTATGGTGTTAAAGGCTCAAGGTTCTACTAAATTTTCTAATCCATTAACCACTTTAGCCGAGATAATTTTGTCCTTGTCGCTCAATTTTCCTAGGACATCTTTGCCTTCAACTAAGTAGCCAAAAACAGAATATCGTCCGTCCATCAAATTAAATCCAGGTGGCGTTAATTCGTTGTCAAACTTAAAGAAGAAAAATTGAGAAGAACCACCGTTAGCATCCTCACTAGGACGGGCCAGCGCGACTGCCCCGTAAGCATTAAAAGGCAGGGCTAAGTCTGGCAAGTATATACCCGCATCTTCTAGCGTCATGCCGTAAATGGGTTTTTCTTCCCTTTTAATGAAAACTTCCAAAGGAATCGCCCGATACTGCTTGGTTTTGGGGTCGATAAATCCCTCTTCTGTTCCTACTGGGTCACCTGTTTGAATGACGAAATTATCTTCGATTTGAAAGAAAGGCAAGCCGTCATAAAAGCCATGCTGGACTAAATCGATAAAATTGCCGCCGTTGACAGGTGCGCTATAACCGTCTACTACAACGGTGAGGTTGCCTTGAGTGGTTTCGATATCGACAGTGGCCCGTCCTTTGAGTTGGGGTAAGTTAGTGTATGCTTCAGGCACTTCAAAGGGAAATCCCACCACCATTAATTCTTCTAAATCGGTAAGTTGGTCGAGCAATTTTTGCCGTAACAGCGAGATTTGTGCTTTATCTTTACCGCCGACCGCCGTTTGCAGTTGTTGCACTTCGGTTTTGACGTTTTCGAGAATGGCTTCGGCTTGCGGCCTGCGTTCTTCTGGCACGCTGTCGAGGATTTTATCGCTGCGCGTGTTTAGAATTTTTGAGGCTTGGGTGACATCTTTTGACACCGCACTCCAGAGTTTTTTTCGCAGGTCGTAGGAAAGATCTTCTATTGAGGCTTGCAGTTGCCGTATCTGATCATTGTCAATCGGTAGGGCATTGCGTAAAATGGCACGAGGATCGGTAATTGCATCTCCCTTTGCTAGAGCAGCGATTAAAAGGGGTTTTGCCGCAGAGGCATAGGCTAGTGGATTCCCGAATAAACTAGCTAGGAGTAGGGCAAGTAGGCTAGCGGCTAGCCATTGCTTGCTCTTGGTTAAAAAATTTCGCCAAAAAAGATGTTTTGCTTTCATTAATTTATAGGTTCTCTGTAAATGACCATCCCGCGTTCAATCTCCTATTTAACTACAAGATGGCGTTTTTTCTTTTGCCTCCTGCCTCCTGCTATACAATGTGAAAGCGCATGACTCGCCAAAAACTGCCATGACAAATGTTTGGGATACTATTTGTTCGGAACTTTCTGGGATTGAAATCATCAACGACCCCAGCCAACTGGCTAAATTGTCTCTCGATTATTATCACTTCAGTCCTATCCTCGAACCGCAACTCAAAGATAAACGGGGCGATTTAGTTGTGCGTCCTGCCAATGAAGATGAAGTTCTTCAAATTGCCCAAATTTGCGTTAAACATAAAATCCCTCTCACCGTTAGAGGCGCGGGAACCGGCAATTACGGACAGTGCGTTCCCTTGCAAGGCGGAATTATCCTCGACACGACCAAGATGAACCAGATTTGCTGGATTGAACCCGGTGTTGCTTGCGTCGAACCAGGGGTAAAAATGGCAGCATTTGATAAAAAAGCGCGGGAAATCGGCTGGGAGTTGCGAATGGCTCCTTCTACCTACCGAACGGCTACGATTGGGGGCTTTATTGGCGGGGGAAGCGTCGGTATGGGGTCGATTAATTATGGACAACTGCGCGATCGCGGCAACTTACGTGCTGTCCGTGTAGTAACCTTAGAAGATGAACCTGGTGTTATTGAATTGCGCGGCGACGAGGTACAGAAAGTTAACCACGCCTACGGAACTAATGGCATCATTACGCAATTGGAAATTCCGCTAGCACCCGCTTATCCTTGGTCAGAAATCATCGTCGTTTTTGCTGAATTTATGGCGGCGGCGCGATTCGGACAGGCATTGAGTGACAGTGACGGCATTGTTACAAAATTAGTTAGTATCCACGATGGCGGAATTTGTCGCTATTTTGCTGCCTTACAAGAATACCTCCCCAAAAATAAACATTGTGCTTTATTAATGGTGTCTGAATACGATTTAGAAGCGTTGCACGATTTAGTAGAGGAATATAACGGCAAAGTAACTTATTTAAAAACCGCTTTAGAAGCTAGTAAAGGGACAAGCTTGCTAGAATTTACTTGGAATCACACTACTCTTCACGCTCGCAGTATCGATCCTCATTTAACCTATTTGCAAACCTTTTATTTCACTTTAGAGAATGTTGAACATTTTTATCATTATTTTGGCGATGAGGTGAGAATTCACTTAGAATTTTTGCGTGCAGGCGGAAAAGCGATTCCTGCTGGATTGCAACTGGTACGTTTTACCACAGAAGCTAGACTCAATGAGATTATTCACTATCATGAAGCGCAGGGAGCGGTTATTGCTAATCCTCACACTTACCTTCTCGAAGATGGTGGCATGAAAACGATTGATATTGAGCAATTAACCTTTAAAAAAGAAGTTGATCCTTATGGCTTGATGAATCCTGGTAAAATGCGAGCGTGGATGGAAAGATAAAGGAGAGGGAGAAAAGCGTTCTGAAAATCGGATTTACAGAATCAAAATATCGAGTAACATAGAGAAATAGTAAATTTTCGGGTTACTTATAGCGTTTTGCAACTTGATGGAATACAGTAGGGGCAAGGCATTAGTCACCTTACTCTTGAAATTATGAACTTATGATCGCCGTGTCCCTACTACCATTTATGTACCACACTGACTCGCAAATTGCTGTAACTAACCCTTTCGTCCGAAAGAGGTTTTTCTTAGAATTTTTTCCCTAGATTAAAACAGACGCAAGCCAGTATGATTCAGCCTGGAGATTTAATTAACAATCGCTATCATGTCCTGCAAGAACTGGGGGACGGGGCTTTTGGTCAGACGTTTGAGATAGAAGATAGTTTCAATAGCACCAAGCAAGTTATTAAAATCTTAAAGCTCAGTGATTTTAGTAATCCTGACTTACAACGCAAAATACGCGAACTTTTTGAACGCGAATATGATGTTTTGAGAACACTCTTGCATCCTGGCATTCCCGTCGTTCGCACTGGGGGTTATTTAGAATTTCCTTGCCCTCACACGCACGAAATGTTATATGGGATAGTCATGGAAAAAATCGAGGGGCAAAATTTGTCGAGCTGGTTAAAGAGTTACTATCAGTTAACCGAGCAAAAACAAGCCCTTGATTGGTTAAAACAACTGACTGAAATTTTGCAAGTTATCCACCCAGATTATTTACATAGGGATATTAAACCAGAGAATATCATGTTAAAACCTGATGGTCAATTGGTATTAATTGACTTTGGTGCGGTTAAAGAATTAACGCAGAAATTTCAAAAGAAAACCAATCCTCAAACTAGAATTGGAACGTCTGGTTATCAATCACCAGAACAAGCTTTGGGAACTGATCTAACAACTCAATCTGATTTTTTTTCCTTGGGGCGAACGCTGGTTCATTTACTCACAGGAGAGCATCCTAACGATATCTTAGATACTCAGATAGATACTCAGACTGATAAATTAAGCTGGCGGCAAAAAGTAACTAATATTGTGCCGGAATTTGCCAATTTAATTGACGAATTGATGGAACACAATCGGCGAGATAGACCGAGAAATACTCAAAATATATTACAAGCAATCCAAACCATAGAAAGAAAAGTTCAAGGAAATGAAACTTACAATTTTTCAGGATGGCTAGTTATCAGTAGTGTTTTGTTAAATGTTGTTCTACTAATAATTTTAGCACTCAAAGCATCTTTATCTGTTGGGGTGTTGTGGTTGTTATTTGTCTTAGTTTTTGGGGTGCTAGCATTTCTGATATTTCCTTGGTTATATCAAAAAATCTCTCGTATTTTAAAGTAGTTTTTTTGTTGCTATGTATCAATCTATGCGAAGATTACTCATCAAAATTCAACGCAAACCTGCTGCTTTTTTAATAACTGCGATTATTGGGTTAATATTGTTTATTTTCGCAGGGTTACTATTCCTACAACTCACGGGGTCTAATGACAATCAAAGCAATACTTTGCCGATTTCTATAACCTCTCAATCTACCTGTTCAAAGGTAAAAATTAAGAACGATCAATTGGCTCAGAAAATCAGTTTAGGGGATAAAATATTAATCGGAGAAACCTTACTGATTAGCAAAACTGATTCTCAGGAAGTCAAAAATTTTAAAAAAGAAGCCCTCGACAAGAAACAGGCAGGTACAGAAGCTTTTGCCAAGGGAGATTGCCAACGATCTATAAAACAATTTGAAGAAGCTAGAGAGCTTTATATTAATGATCCAGAAACTTTGATTTATTTAAATAACGTTCAAGCAGGCAAAAATCCTCTTACTATTGCTGCTGTTGTTCCCATAGAAACGAATATCAACATAGCGCAAGAAATCCTGCGAGGAGTTGCTGCTGCTCAGGATGAGATGAACCAAGTATCAGGCAATATACAAAAAGTTAAAGTTGAAATTGTCGATGCTGAAAATGACGAAGAAGTTGCTAAAATAGTAGCGGAAGAATTGGTAGAAGATGATAAAATACTTGCTGTTATTGGACACAATGCTAGTAATGCTTCTTTGGCAGCCGCTCCAATCTATCAAGAAGGACAGTTAGTAATGGTATCGCCGACTAGCACGGCGAGTTCTTTATCTGGCATAGGAACTTTCATTTTTCGGACTAGTTTTTCTAACAAAGTAGCGGCGGGAAAATTAGCGGATTATGCAGTTAGCACAATGAATAAATCAAAAATCGCTTTTTGCATTGATTCTACTGCTAAAGATAATATTACCTTTAGACAAGAATTTATTAATGCTTTGACTGGAGAAGAAATTGATATCGAATGTGATGTTTCTGCAAGTGGTTTTAATGAAGAAATTGCTGAAGAAAAGATCAATTTAGCTGTCAAAAAAGGTGCAAACGGTTTATTTGTCGCTTCTCATGTTGATCGCCTAGACAAGCTATACGAGGTAGCCCAAGCCAATCAGCGCAAACACAAACTCGCTTTATTTACTAACGAAACTCCTTACACGCAAAAAACCTTAGAAATAGGAGGGCAAGCGGTTGAAGAATTAATGTTAGTCGTGCCTTGGCATCGGGATATCAATCGCGATTTTTCGGATAAAATGCAGAAACTTTGGGGCGGCGGAGTGAATTGGCGGACAGCAACAGCCTATGATGCAACGAAAGCAGTCATTACAGGGTTAAGACAAGATAGCAGTCGCCAGGGTTTACAGCAGATTTTACAAGGATCAAACTTTAGCTTTCAAGGCGCGACAGGTAACATCCGTTTTGATGACCAGACAGGCGATCGCATTGGTACTCCCTTGATTGTCCAGATTTTTAATAATGAGTTTATCAAGGTATCTTCAACGCCTTAGCGTGAGCATTGCCCCGCAATTTGCTACAGTGTCCCAAATCCTTTTTTCTTTTTCGCTTTTTTGGCTTTTTTCTGGGTTCCGCCGCCACCACCATACCCTCGAAAGCCTGGAGATGGAGTCTGTCCGCCACCAAACATACCACCCATATCACCCATTCCTGGCATACCGCCCATTCCCGGCATACCAGGAAGACCGCCACTGCCCATTTGCTGCATCATACTCCGCATTCGGGTGAAGTTTTTAACCAAACTGGTCACGTCGGATTCCTCGCGGCCTGACCCCTTGGCGATACGGCGGCGGCGACTGGGAGATTTCGCCAAAAGATCGGGATTTTGACGCTCCTCAAAGGTCATAGAATTAATCATAGCCTCGGTGCGCTTGAGTTCGGTTTCTCCTTTTTCAATGTCGGTGCTGCTGAGTTTGCCCAACCCTGGAATCATTTTGAGTAGTCCTCCCAATGACCCCATCGTTTTCATCAGGCGCATTTGCTTGAGAAAGTCGCTGAAGTCGAATTTAGCTGAGAGAATTTTCGATTGCATCTTCTCGACATCGGCAATATCGATCGCTTCTTGGGCTTTTTCGACTAAGGTGAGAACATCTCCCATATTGAGAATGCGCGAGGCCATGCGGTCGGGATAAAAGGGCTGCAAAGCTTCTACTTTTTCCCCGACACCGACAAATTTAATTGGTTGTCCTGAAACTTGACGCACCGATAGTGCCGCGCCGCCTCGTGTATCACCGTCAAGTTTGGTGAGAATAGCCCCGGTAATGCCGATTTGGTCTTGGAAGGTACGGGTGAGGTTGGCTGCCTCTTGCCCAGTCATGGCATCGACAACGAGCAAGGTATCATCAGGGTTAACCGCCTGTTTGATGCGGGCCAATTCTGCCATCATCCCTTCATCAATTTGCAAGCGTCCGGCAGTATCGATGAGAACGGTATCAATCCCTTGTTCTCTGGCTTTTTCTAACCCTTGACGAGCAATTTCAACGGGGTCAGCATCGCTTCCTAATTCAAACACAGGAACGTCGATTTGCTGCCCAAGGGTGATTAATTGGTCGATAGCGGCAGGACGGTAGACATCTGTAGCGACCATCAGGCAACTGCGCTTTTCTTTGCGGAGATAGAGAGCGAGTTTGGCGGTGGCGGTGGTTTTTCCTGTCCCTTGCAACCCGGCCATAAGGATGACGGTAGGCGAAGTGTCTGCTTCGGCGAGGGGAACGTT
>JBGTNM010000017.1:0-23671 GCA_041743025.1 Microcystaceae cyanobacterium | reverse complement strand
ATTTCAAAAAAATACTAGAGGCAAATTCTCGATTGGGATCTGCCAAAATTTCTAGAGCTTTTTGTGAAAGAATTCCTTGCCCTCTTACCGCATAAATCAATACGCCAGCATCGACAAAGGTTCTGAGCATCTTTTAATCCTCTTGGTAGCCACCTCTACGCTCTGCTTTTTCCTGTTCTATTTCTTCAGTATTTAACAAAGGAACACCATCTGCTTCAATTTCAGAGCGGATTTTTTTGAGCTTTTCTCCTAAAAGAGATTGGGAGCTTAGTTCGTTTGCCGAACCATTCATTTTCTGAAAATTTAGTTTCTTTACTTCCAATTCTAAACGAAATTCAAGAGACTCGATAAAATCGAAGACTTCTTGTTGCTTGTCAGGCGTTAAATTTCGCCACTTGTCGAGTAGTAACTGTTCGGAACTCATCACTTTGATAGCTGTTTTCTAGTAACCTTGTATGATCATGACATCAATTATACTAAATTTTTTTTTAAAACTTTTGTTATTTTAATTTCAAAATTCCTGAATTGTCCCGGCTTCTACGGTGAGAATTTGTGCAGATTGCAACCATTGAGCATCAAACGAGTGTAAATAAGTGGTAGTAATCAGCGTTTGGAAATGCCCTTGAATGACTTCTAGTAACTGATTTTGGCGATTGGGGTCAAGTTCGGCCAGGACATCATCAAGCAGTAATAAGGGGGGTTCTCCGACAATTTCCTCAATTAACTTTAATTCCGCTAATTTTAAAGCCAAAACGAGGGTTCGCTGCTGCCCTTGAGAACCGTAGGATTTGGCAGGAGATTGGTTAATTGTAAAAACCACATCATCTCGATGTGGCCCCACCACTGAGGTTCCTAACTGTTGTTCGGCGATGCGACGCTGTTGAATTCTCTCTAAAAAAGCTTGCTGAACTTGCTTAGGATCATCTCCTTGCCCGGTAACATTGGGAAGGTATTCAAGTTCTAAAACCTCTTTAGCACCACTAATACTGGCGTGCCATGCTTGTGCTAGGGGAATCAACCGTTCTATCACTCTCGCTCGCCTGCGCGTCACTCGTGACCCAGTTTCGGCTAATTGGTCGTCCCACAACGATAATTGAGAGGTTTCTGTAGTGAGGTTCGTTCCCTCACTGAGGTGTTTACGGATGGACTTGAGAAGGGCATTGCGCTGGCGCAACACTTGGTAATATTGGTGAAGAATGTAAGCATAGAGAGGTTCTAGCTGTACCAGGAGCGTATCCAACCAGGTACGGCGAGCTTCTGGCGACCCCCGCACCAATTCCAAATCTAAACAAGAGAACTCGACAGCATTGAAAGACCCTAAAAATTCCAGATGGCGGCGCAGGTGTTCATGGTTGAGTGTTAGGGTGCGCCGTCCGGGGGAACGTAAGGTGATGGCAAGGTCACTCGTGCCGTAAGCACGCTCGACACTGGCTGAAATTTGCCCTGTTGTCGCTCCTTCTAGGATAAGATCGCGATCGCGACTGGTACGGTGACTTTTGAGGGTGGCGAGTAATTCAATGGCTTCAAGGAGGTTGGACTTTCCTTGTGCATTATTGCCGACTAAAATCGTTTTGGAGGCATCAAAGTGAACGAATTGTTCTTGATAATTGCGAAAGGCGTGTAAATAAAGCGATTTGAGAAGCATTTATCAACTATTAACTATTAACTATTAACTCATTAGCCAATGAGACAGATCGATGTTTAATAAATTTTGAACTCGGTCAATATCTTCTCGATAGTAATTCACCAGTTTTTTTCTAAGATCGACTGGCATTTCTTCTTTGATAGTTAACATATTCTGTGCTTTCTTATGAAGAATGCGTCTTTGTTCAGATGTTGTAAATGGCTTGAGTAATTTTCCGACAGCCGAACGTAATAAATTAGATTCACTCAAAATTTGTTGCGCCGATTCGTTTTTAATCTTTCCTCCTTTGCGAACGACTAATGATGTGTCAGATATAAAATTAGCATCGACTTCAACAAATTCAAAAAACGAGGCGAGGAACTGCTGGGTATTTTTTGCAAATAAATCGAATAGATAAATTTGTATCTTGTCGCGACCCAACTGATCGAAATACATTTTTAGTTGTGGATAATATAGACCGCTTTTTAAGACTCGTTTTTCATCTTGAAAAATTTCATTTAGATTTCGCTTGCGGTTGAGTGTTTCGGGAAGAACACAGAAATTAGAAAAAGCTCTCTCAGCAGGATCGCGAATGATAGCAATCAGTTTGGCGTTAGGAAAATATCGCTTGATATTGGCACAGGCTCGCTCTGAATTCAAATAAACACTAGACACTTCTCCTGCAATTTTTTCCGTCTTCATGTCAGTGTAAAGCGATTGATAATCTTCAATGGTTTTAGTCACTCGATTTAAATAATCTGTCCCTTTCACAGTCGGTAGATAAATCTCTGGATGTTGTGCTAAATAGTGATGTAAAGAGGAGGTTCCACACTTATGGCCGCCTAAAACAATGAAGCGAGGCACGTTAAAAAAATCGTTCATTTTAATAATTTATTAATAATTAAGTGTCATTAAAGCGGTTCAATAAATTTTTAGTCATAATTATAGCATACATCTTCAAATGCGAAAGAGGGAACTAGCTGTTCCCTCCGTTGACTAAATTTATAATGGCTTAAAAGTGTACGGATAATTACACGTTTGATTGCAGGGTGATTAGTAAGCAAGACCCATGCTACGAGTGGTTTCTGCTCCCAGATAGACACGGATGCTTAAGAAGTCGGTCGGACAAGCCGTTTCGCACCGCTTACAACCCACACAGTCCTCTGTTCGGGGAGAGGAAGCAATCTGAGCAGCCTTACAGCCATCCCAGGGAACCATCTCCAGCACATCGGTTGGACAAGCACGAACGCATTGAGTACAGCCAATGCAGGTATCGTAAATTTTAACACTATGAGACATTGAGTATTGGCTCCTTAACCTGGTGTTCTCCTAGATATCAATAGTCTGAGGGTTAGTTTACCGCAGACGCAGAAGTTACTTACCGAAAAGAGGGTAGAACTTTAAATTACTTCACAGTTTATACTCATTCATTTTTGTCCCTGTCATTTCTGCGAATTTGATGTTTTTCGCCAAAAAGTGGGAGACACTCCAGAAAGCTGACTGCTGAAATCCTAATTCCTCTCGCTGATTCGGTACAATAAAACCTTGACCACAGAGGCAACAGGCAACTCGCGAGTTGCGATCGCGTCAACCTTACTAATCACTGGCGGCTATCTGAGGTCACTTACGCTGTCTCGAATTGGACAAACGGTGTTATGAACGCACTCCTGCTCAACAATCGCTATCAAATTTTGGAAACTCTCGGTCGAGGTGGCTTTGGGGAAACCTTTTTAGCGGTTGACACGCATATGCCTTCTGCGAGAAAGTGCGTCATCAAGCAACTCAAGCCTTCCGTCCAATCGTCTGAAATTCCCGATTGGTTAAAGCAACGTTTTCAGCGAGAAGCAGCCATTTTAGAGCAATTAGGTGAAGAAAACGCACAAATACCCTGTCTTTACGCCTATTTTACCGAAAATGACGATTTCTACCTCGTTCAAGAATGGATTGAGGGAGACACCCTCACGCAAGTCCACCGACAGCGCGGGAATTTACCGCCCCAAGCCGTTAAAAGTATCTTAATGGGTGTTCTGCCTGTTCTAGACTACTTACACAACCGCAGCATCATTCACCGAGACATCAAGCCAGATAATATCATCATGCGAGCGAGCGATGGCAAACCTGTCCTCATTGATTTTGGTATTGTTAAAGAGGCGATGGCTTCAGCCGTTAATTTTGACGGGAAAACTGCTTATTCTGTTGCGTTAGGAACGCCCGGTTATATGGCTCCCGAACAAGGAGCAGGCCGTCCTGTGTATTCGAGTGACCTCTACAGCTTAGCACTGACTGCCGTTTTTTTACTGACTGGCAAAACGCCCCAATATCTGGCAACCGATCCCCACAATGGTGAAATTCTCTGGCGAAAAGAATTAACCACTCTCCATTCTCATTTGACGACCGTCCTCGATCGCGCTCTGCGCTTTCACCCTCGCGATCGCTTTATCTCTGCCAAACAGATGCTAGCCGCTTTACAGGCTTCTTCTCAAGCGGATACTGCCGCCACCATTGTTGTTGCGCCCAAAACTGCTGTCTTGCGTCCTAAAGCTACCACTCATCAGACAGCCAAGCTAGCGAAGACGACCGTTACTGAAACAGACAGCGAACCATCTTGGTTGTTATTAATATTAGGTTCCTTTTTAGTAGGAATGGCTATTTTTGGCGGATTATTAGGGGGATTTCTCTTTGCGACGAAAGAGCGATCGCGCCCTACCCCCTCTCCATCTCCTGCCAAAACCCTCCCCTCGCCGACTGTCGAACGAGAGGATTTTCCGGTCATTCCTTCACCTCAACCCCCTGCTAGACGCTCTCGCCGGCCACGAGTCACCCCCACGCCTACCCCAGAAGCGTCTCCCACTCCCACGCCTGAAGTGACTCCCATCCCAGAGGCAACGCCTACGCCA
This sequence comes from Microcystaceae cyanobacterium, assembly GCA_041743025.1. Classification (GTDB taxonomy): domain Bacteria; phylum Cyanobacteriota; class Cyanobacteriia; order Cyanobacteriales; family Microcystaceae; genus JBGTNM01. The sequence continues at coordinate 19,150 of JBGTNM010000017.1, read as the reverse complement.
CAACCAGAGGCAACCGTCCCCGCCGAACCCGCAACGCCTCCCACGCCGCAACCAGAAACAACGGTTCCCGTCGAACCCGCAACGCCTCCGAGTCCTCAAAGCGAAACCACTCTCCCACCGACAAGTTCCTCTCCCTCCCTTCCCACTGCACCCGTCGCGCCACCCCAACTGACTCCCAAACCTAACCCCCCGTTGGGCGATCCGCCTGCCGCCAAATCAACAGACACTTTGAGGACTTCTCCTTAGTTATTTGCTAGAATGCAATTTCCGATTTTCCTGTTCAACTGGTAAAGTAATTCTACACAAAGTAACAACGAGCAAATCGATCCTCCTCACGCGATCGCGTTGGCGTTCACATTCGGTGGGCGCTTTTTGGTGTATATAATTAAGGTGTGAAATAATAGCTCAGAATTTACTGCATCATTTTATGACCATTTCCCGTACTATTTGTTTGGGTTTTCTAGCTGTCATTACCATTGGAACACTATTATTAATACTACCTTTTTCTAGCGGTCAGGGAAGTTGGAATGCTCCCATCGTTGCTTTATTCACATCGACATCTGCCGTATGCGTGACGGGCTTGTCTGTTGTCGATCTAGGGACGTATTTTTCTTTTTGGGGGCAACTTATTATTGCCTGTCTCATTCAAATTGGCGGATTGGGTTACATGACGACGACAACTTTTCTAATTTTGATATTAGGTCGCCGTTTTAATTTTCGACAAAAACTGGCAATTCAAGAAGCTTTTGACCGTCCTTTTTTACAAGGTACGAGTAGCAATGTTATTATTAATATTATCAGTATGACGTTAATATTTGAACTTTCAGGAGCTTTTTTGTTACTCACTTTATTTGCTCGCCAATATAATTTTGCTGAGGCTTTATGGCTCTCAATTTTTCATAGTGTGAGTGCTTGGAATAATGCTGGATTTAGCTTATTTAAAGTTGGGTTGCTAGACTACTATAATTCATGGACAATTAATTTAGTTATTCCTGGTCTAATTATTATGGGTGGTATTGGTTATCAAGTCATTATGGAGATATATTACTGGATTAATAGTAAGCTGAGAAGAAGTCCAGAAAAAATATTGTTTTCGCTTAATTTCAAAGTAGCCATCAGCACAACGTTATTTTTGCTAATCATAGGAACATTTTTGATTTTTGTCATAGAATTTAATAATCCAGATACCTTATCGCCGATGAATTTAAAAGATAAAATTTTAGCAGCTTGGTTTCAGGCAGTTGTGCCAAGAACGGCTGGATTTAACACAATCGACTACGGCAAAATGACAATTATGAGCCTATTTGTCACAATGGCACTAATGTTTATTGGTGCTAGTCCAAACGGTACAGGTGGCGGCATTAAAACAACCACTTTCAGAATTCTAACGAGTTGTACGCGCTCGGCACTTCGAGGTAACGATGAAGTGATATTATATCAACGCGAAATTCCTAAATCATTAATTTTAAAAGCTGTCGGTGTTGTCTTTGGTTCTGCTATATTGGTAATTTGTGTTACCTTTTTAATCTGCTTTATTGAGTTTAGTCTACAACCTACTATTTTTGATGAAAATTTTAGTTTTGAGCGCGTATTGTTTGAAGTAATTTCAGCCTTTGCAACGGTGGGACTTTCAACAGGAATTACAGCCAGCTTCTCTGCTTGGTCGCAACTCCTTTTAGTTCTAACGATGTATAGTGGTAGAGTAAGTGTTATTGTGTTAATCGTAGCACTTGTGGGCGAGACTAAGCCAAGTGTCATTGAATATCCTGAAGAAAATTTACTAGTGGGTTAACCTCAAGATGATTAATTTAATATAAGTTAGCAAAATTAATTAAGGAGAGAATAGAAGCTTGAAATCTTTAAAATTTTTAAATAGCCTGCGTAAAGATAACCGCCAACTTGCCGTTATTGGATTGGGACGTTTTGGTAGAGCCGTCTGCGAAACTTTACATAGATTGGGTTATGAAGTGTTAGGAACCGATATTAAAGAAGATCTCGTTGCTCAAGTTTTAACTGATCGAATCGCGGCTAATGCTATTCAATTAGATTCTACTCAACCAGCCGCTTTAAAGCAAGCAGGGATTTTTGAAATTGACACCGTTATTGTGGCGATTGGCAACTATCTAGAAGAAAGTATTGTGACGACGCTGAATGTCAAAGAAGGTGGGGTTAGATTTGTGGCGGCAAAAGCCTCTAGTAAAATACATGGTAAATTATTAAAACGAGTTGGGGCAGATTTAGTCGTTTTTCCTGAATACGATGCAGGTTGTGATTTAGCCTATACGCTGACTAAACCTTCTATTCTCGAACGCTTCGATCTCGATCCTGTGCATAGTATTGTCGAAATTCGCGTTCCTGATGAATTTCATGGAAAAACTATTGAAGAATTAAAGTTACGAAGTCATTACGGCGTTAATTTATTAGCCATTGGCAAAGAAGATAAGTTTACGATTAATCCCAATCCGCAGGAACGTCTATCTAAAGATTTAATGATGGTTGTTATTGGTTCAAATCAAGATATTCACCGTCTTGTCTCGTAATAGAAGGGAACAGGGAACAGTAGGATGGGCATTGCCCATCAATAGCTTGAGACCCATTTTCTTAAGTCGCTCAGATAGAGATAAGAAAAGGGGAAAGGTTGGATTGTACGTTCCTTTCCCTCTGAATTTAGGGGGTGATGGTGGGCAATGCCCACCCTGCTCTAATTGCTAAAAGCGTCTTTGATACTATCAACAGTACGTTCAACAACATTCTTAGTATCATCTACCGCTTTTTGAGTTCGAGCCGCATCTTGCTCGGCTCTTTGTTCAATTCGAGCCGTATCTCTGTTGGCTTTGCGCTCAATGAAATTACTCTTGCCATCGTTTGCTTGCTCAACTCGATCCGCATTTTTATTAGCCGTTTGCTTAACCTGATCGGCTGTATCCCGGATAAAATTCTTGGCTCGTCCAGCATCTTCACCGGCTTTTTCTTTAACCTGAGTTCCCGCATCTGTAGAGGCGATTAAATTGGTAGCAGGAGCAGCCATGGCTGCGGTGTTTAAGACAAACGCACCTTGCCAAATGAAGGCGATCGCGGCGAGACAAAACACTGTTGTAGCCAGCCAACGTCTTACACTAGAAAGCCGTTTTGTAAAATTATTGGGTTTCATAATTAAAAGGCGATTTTCATGAGATTCAACATTCTATTTGTACTTCATTTGGCTCATCGGCTGAATCGTTCCCCAGATAGAAGTTTTTCCGTTGTCTTTTAAGCAGAGGAGTATTTCAATATGTTTGCCTGTCAACACCTGAGTGTGGATCACCTGAGCGTGTCTGTCTGTGACACAGAGATAGATTTGTCCCAAAAAGCGGCTTTTATGGCGGAATTCGCTTTAAAGCAGATTTTAGCCAGCCAAGAACAAGCGACAATCCTGTTGGCAACGGGAAACTCTCAAATCTTATTTTTGGAGCAGTTGACTGCCAGCAAAGCGTTAGACTGGAATCGCTTGATTTGCTGGCATTTAGATGAGTTTTTAGGCGTTGCACCCGATTTTCCCGGCAGTTTTCGCTACTACCTACATGAACGAGTCGAAAAGCGCGTCTGTCCTGGCGAGTTTCACTACATTAGGGGAGATGCCGCCGAACCGCTTAAAGAATGCGATCGCTATACTCAATTATTACTATCTCGATCTATCGATTTGTGTTGTTTAGGAATCGGCAGCAACGGTCATTTAGCCTTCAACGAACCGAATGTTGCTGATTTTGACGATCCAGACTGGGTAAAGTTGGTAAAATTAGATGCCTCTACTCGCGCCGCACAAATCAATCCAGCTTATTTTCGGGATCTCGAATCGGTTCCCCAATATGCTTTTACCGTAACTATCCCGCTTATTTTTTCGTCTCGCCAAATTATTTGTCTGTCTCCAGGCGCAGCGAAGGCAAGCATCGTCAAAACCCTGCTAGAGGAAGCGGTTACACCGACTTGTCCTGCTTCAATTTTGCGCCACCACCCGAATGCTACCCTGTGGCTTGATCAAGGTTCAGCCTGCTTATTATCGTCGCTACGTTCTGAAGGGGCAATCTAAATGTGTGACAGCTTAGGGCTTGGGTGGGGAAATTAGCGAGCAGGATGCTCGCACTTCTAGAAAATTAAGACAACGTGAGTTCTAAGCTTGTCAATCTCACGTTAATACACCGTTTTAAGCGTGTTATGCCACTACTGGACTGTCTCAGCTAAAACGTGCGTTAGATTGATAAGAGTGCGCTGCGTAGCACTGGCGTAGCCAGACCGTCTCGCTCGCTAATTTTTCCCCCAAAAAGTATTGCACCTGAGCCACCCAGTACCCATGTATCGAAAAAGAGAAAGGACAGCCACTCTCCCTGAAACTTTTGAACTACCCTTCGGCGGAAATTAGTGGTTTACTGCTAGGAAGACCTCCCAAAAATGTGAGTCAAGAACAGAAAAGACAAGCTCAATTAGATGAGAAATTTCGTAACTGTATCGAAGGTAAATTTGGACAAGCCAAGCGAAGATTTGGTCTCAATCGAGTGATGACCAAACTTCAGTCAACTTTTCTTAAAAGGAGAATCCTTAAACTAAAAAGCCGAGTTTTGATTAATCAAGCTTATCTTCAAAGTCCTTTAAACAAGGAAACTTTATGAATTAAGCCAAGGAATTATTAACTCTTAACCTCATAATTCCTCCAACCACTTTTTCAGCAAGCCCTAATTATATTAAATATAATCAAGATTATTTAAGGTACAATTTTTCTGGTGCTAAATCCTCTTAATCGCTTACTGCCTGATCTTACGACTGTTGCGCCACGCCTGCCAGCCGACATATATTAAAAGAAACGTAGCACCAATTGCAAAACCCCAGCCACTCGGAATATTGGAAAAACCTAATGCCAAACTGCCTACCCAAAGCGTTAAAGCGTAAATAAAGAGAACCGTCAGACGGTGAGAAATTCCGGCTTCCATCAGACGGTGGTGTAGGTGTTTTTTGTCTGCGATAAACGGGGATTTTCCCTGACTCAAACGAGAAATAATCACCGCCGACATATCGACAATTGGGACAGCTAAAACTAGGAAAGGCAAGAGAAAGGCAGTAACTGCAACTGTCGTAAACATTGCCGTTTTTACTAAGCCAATCACCCCCACCCCAGCCAGGACAAACCCCATAAAATACGCGCCACCATCTCCCATAAAAATTTGGGCAGGATTGAAATTGTAGCGCAAAAAGCCTAAAGCCCCTCCTGCTAACGCCGCCGCAATTAAAGCCGCCGCCGGCTGATCGACAAACAGTGTCAACACCATCATGACAACAGCAGAAATACCACAGACTCCTGCCGCCAAACCATCTAAGCCGTCAATAAAGTTAATCGCGTTAGCCAGTCCAACGAGCCAGATCATCGTGATAGGCAAGCTCATCCAACCAATGTGAATTAAGCCGTAAAAAGGAATCGACAGAAAATCGATGCGAACGCCAGCTAGCCAGGCGAAACCGGCAAAAACAAACTGGAGGCTTAGCCGGAACAGAGGAGGCAAATCTAACAAATCGTCAGCAAAACCGATCGCAAAGAAAGCCAGTCCTCCCAACGTAACGCCCCAGATTTCCCATTCTTTTTGCGGTGGCAGGAGTCCAAAACCCCCCAACCACCAAACGACGAGCAAGGCGGCAACCGTTCCGGCAAAGATAGAAACGCCTCCTAAGCGTACCGTTGGCCGCTTGTGCATTTTGCGCTCGTTAGGGCGATCTACATAGCCTGCTTTTAGCCCAATTTTCTTGACAATGGGGGTACTCCACCAAACGATGGCAACCGCAATCACAAAGGCGATGAGGTGGTAAGGTTCTCCGGGTACGATCATCGGTCTGGTCTCTTGTCTTGAGCGAGCGGGGGCAGGATTTACCTTAACTTACTCTATTTCGTCCCTAATGAAACAGGAATTGATCATATTGCTTATTGATCATTGATCATTGAAAAGCGGGTATAGGGATGCTCAGATGAGGATAGAGAGGAAATTGCTCGCACAGAGACTTAACTCGTCCTCGGCACTCAGTAGCGTGCTGCGAAGCCGTCCCCGAAGGGATCGCTTCGTCTTCTGGGTTGAGCAGGCGATCAGCGATAATGTTGCCAATTTCCTTGAATTCCGCCGTTCCCATACCTCGCGTCGTCACCGCAGGCGAACCCAAGCGCAAGCCACTGGTCACGAATGGGGATTCGGGATCGAAGGGAACTGTATTTTTATTGGTAGTAATGTTGATTTCTCCTAGCAGGCGATCGGCCACTTTGCCTGTCATTTTAATGGATCGCAGATCGACCAGCATTAAATGATTGTCTGTGCCATCGGAAACCAGTTTAAAGCCTCGCTCCATCAATTGACTAGCTAGAGCTTGAGCATTATCAATCACTTGCCCTGAATAGGTCTTAAACTCAGGTTTGAGCGCTTCTCCGAAGGCAACCGCTTTGGCAGCGATGACGTGTTCGAGAGGCCCGCCTTGACTGCCTGGAAAGACCGCTTTGTCCAATTTCTTGCCTAATTCGGCATCGCGGGTCAAAATTAAGCCGCCTCTGGGGCCACGCAGGGTTTTGTGAGTGGTGGTAGTGACGACATCACAGTAGGGGATTGGATTGGGGTGGTGTCCGGTGACAACTAATCCGGCGATGTGGGCAATATCGGCTAGCAGGTAAGCACCGATTTCATCGGCGATCGCCCGAAACTTGTCGAATTCAATGATTCTGGAATAGGCTGAGTAACCGCAGATGATTAATTTGGGGCGTTCTTTGAGGGCAAGTTCCCGAATTTGCTCGAAATCGAGGCGTTCGGTGTCGGGGTTGACCCCATAATGGCGTACGTTAAACCACTTGCCGGACACGTTGACGGGAGAACCGTGTGTCAGGTGTCCGCCGTGAGATAAGTCCATGCCCATAATTGTGTCCCCTGGTTCGAGGAGTGCCAGAAAAACCGCAAAATTGGCTTGTGCGCCAGAATGGGGCTGAACGTTGGCATGGGCTGCCCCAAACAGTTGTTTAGCGCGATCAATGGCTAGTTGTTCGACGCGATCAATCCATTCACAGCCGCCGTAGTAGCGTTTTTTGGGCAAGCCTTCTGCATATTTGTTGGTCAAGACTGTCCCTTGTGCTGCCAGTACAGCCGCAGAGGTAAAGTTTTCACTGGCGATTAGTTCTAGATGATCCCGTTGGCGTTGCAGTTCTCCAGCAATCAGTTCGGCGATCGCGGGGTCGTTTTGGGCTAAAAAGTCTAAGTTATCAGTCACGTTGCTCGTTCCTTATCGCAATGGCTCACAGTATCCCAATATACTATTGTAAAAAATTTTCTTGCCTATTATCAACCTATTTATTGAGCTATTCAGTGCGATCGCTTTATCTAAAGTAGCGACTTTTGAGACTCAATGTATGTATGGAGAAACGAGTTCGCCATACCAGGTTAAAATGCTTCGCCAACAATTTGCAAAACCCTGTATACAGTTTTTGATCGATCCAAAAGCCTGTTTGCTCGATTAAGCTATCTAGTAAGGGTTTAAGGATATCAATCAAGTTTCTCTGCTTAGCAGCGATGAGAATTCCCAATACACCAATAATTTGAATTCCCGACTGCGTTGCAATTCGTCTGCCTAATCTTTCATCAATAATAAGCCGATCTGCGTTAACTTCGATAGCTAAAGCAATGGCTTCTGCTTCCCCTGGATCTAAATCTACTGTTAATTGAGTCACAAAATTTTGATTAGTTACTTGTTGAGGTTTAATCCAAGTCAGTGTCGGAACAATTGTAGCACTAATATCCGTATTGCCAATATTTGTAATTTCATTGAAAACAGCAATAGGAATGATGATTTCTCCATAGAGTTGACGCAATAACTCTAAATAGTTTATGCAAGAAAGATAGAAAATAGGTGAGGTATTGCTGACAACAATCATCGCCAGTTATTCGCTTGTAAGGTTTCTAAGTCTTGATGTAAGTCTTCTATTCCATAATGAATAGGGATTTTTCGACTACCTAATATTTGCTGAAACTCAAGTTGATTCATTCCCGCAAATTGACTGGCGGTTCCCAATGTAATTTTTTCTTGCTGAAAGAGGATAATAGCGATTTCAAGCTTTAACTCGGCTTCGGAGATTTTAGCCGTTTTCAAGAATTCATCGGAAATGGTTAGCATGAGATCTTGTTTCTAACTTCTTTGATACGTTGTTTAGGTATTTAATATTTTAGCTTAAAAGATATAACCCTGGTTCAGCATTTTCACATGGCAAAAATATTTAGCTTCTAAGTAAAGCAATAAATCCTGCTTGTTCAAAATGTTTGTCATAAGCAAGGGCTTCCATAATTTTATATTTTTGCATAATTATGAATGAAGAACAATCGGTGTGACTCCATTGCTGATCAAGTCGTTGATTGTAAAAATTGAGTGCTTGTCTAAAAAGCTCAGGAGTTTGGGGAATAATCTCAATGTTTGGGTTATTGTAGGATCGATTAACTAAATTAACAGTAGCTTGTTTTAAAAATGATCCTTGTTTGGAAAAACTATTTAGCAATTCTGATAAAACTATTTCACTGGTAATAATTTTTATTGGACTGATTTGTAATGTTAGTTGTCTTGCTTTTTGATGCAAGCTATCTTTAGTATTGATTAAAGCAATCCAATAACCTGTATCAGCAAATACTGTTTTCATTCTTCGACTTTAGGTAAACCGTATAGATAATAATCTAGATTTTTTGATAAATCTGTGGGCAGTTGATCAAGTTCAATTTGCGGAATATCTTTTGTAATTTCATCTACCATATCTAAGATAGAATTTTCTTGAATGGAAGGGGTTTCTAGATTAGAATGATGGGTCAGTCTTTGCTTTAAGCGAAGTTTCAGGAAAAGCATAAAATTTAAGACTTCTTCGATAAGATAGTCAGGTGATTGATCAATTTCCTGGAGTAGTTTTTCTTTGGTTGACATGGTTTAATTCTCCTCTTTACTTAAATAGAATGGCATTTTATTGCCAAATTTTAAGATACGTTATTTAGGTATTTAATATTTTAGCTTAAAAGATATAACCCTGGTTCAGAATTTTCATCAGGCAACAGTTCTTTACTACTTTTAACCTCTTTTACTTCGCATAATACAGCAAAGTCTTGTAAGGTGTCTAGTCTGGCTAAAAGTTCGCTTAAAGTGTCTAAATATTCAGCTAAAGCAATTTGCTGATAGATCCAAGCTTGATGGTATCTATCTTGACTGTAGGACATTTCAAATTCGACTTCGATCTCATTTTTTTTGCGCTGAATTTGGTCGGGGGTTAAAGTGCGATCGCGGTTTGAGATTTGGGTAATTCGGTCAACTCGTTCTGAGGTGATATACTCTTTGAAGGGAGGAGCATCAAACCGATAAGAAGTAGCTAGAGACTCATTATCATTATTAAGACAATGACTTGTCCATCTTTCAGCTACTTGTTGGAATTTGGGAACTTCTTCAAAGAGTAATTGTTTGGCTTCTTGATGTTGACCAATTTCTAAGAGTAAGTTAGCTTCTGTTGCAGTGGCGACTGCCCAACCTTGGATAGAAATATCACTATTTAACATTAATTCTGCGTCTAACTCTGGAGTTGCTTTCATCGCTTCACTACCGAGAAATAAACGCACGCTAGAGGCAGTTTTTAGGGCTTGTCTGGGGGATTCATTGGGGAAACGAGAGCGATCATCAAGTTCTGCTTTTAAAGAAGCAATTTCTTGAATTAACATAGCTTGATGAACATGAGAAATGGCTTTAGCAAGGCTTTCTTGTTTTTGTCGGCTATCTTGAACTAAAACATATAAATAAGCAAGTTGTCCAGAAACAATATTTAACCGATTATCAAGATGATTTAACCCATTTAAAACAACAACAAAACCTTCTATCATTTTCTCTTCAATTCTATCTAAGCGTATTTCAACTCGTTGAAAACCAGCATCCATCGCTTGTTGAAGATGACCTAATTTTTTTTGAATTTGATGCAGTTTATAACCCATGTAAGCAAAACCCGCAATACTTACACCAAGATTTAAAACACTTGCACCCGCAGCAATTTGAGTTAATCCCATTACTTGAGATAAAGGTAAACTGATCAATTGGCTAGTAATTCCAGGAGCTTCTGCTAAATGTTTGACAATTTGACCAGCGTTTGATGTACCAGCAGCATTACGAATTACGCTACCATAACGCACAAGAGAACCATCTAATAATCCTTGGACAATAGCTGGATCATTCATTAATAAAGTGATATTTTGTAACATTACATTGATTCCTGTTTTGATTTAACGATTATAAACATCAAAAATTCCGTAAGCTTCCATTTGTAATCGAGGCGATACTTGAACATTAACTGCTAGATCAGATAGCTTACGAAAAGCATCATAACGCTCTAGTTGATTAACATCTTTTTGAAATCCTTCATCTACTTGGTTTAATTCAATTAAAATTAAGTAAATGTCATATTCTGACTTTTCTATTGCATTAAATTTATTAATAGCAGACCATTGAGATAATAAATTATCTTCAGTATCTTGACGCAAATATTGAGTAGCTTTGTAAAGTTGTTCACAATCATTATAGTCTATTTCTCCTTTTGCTTGAATAGAGTCAACAATTGATTTTTGTGTGGCAAAAACGACCAGAATCAATAAATTTTTAACAATTGGTTGAACTACTGACGCTAGCGGGGTTGATACTTGAGATATATTTGGTGAAATATCATCAGAAGGTTTTGAGGGCTTATAATCTATTCTAGAATTTATTATTTTTTCGGGTTGTTCTGGTGACTCAAGTAAGTAAGTACAATAACCTACTGCCGTAATAACAAATCCTAAAATTACGACAAATGTATATTGATTATTTTCTATATTGATTCTCTCAAAAATAGCTTTTGTGAAATTAAATAATTTACTACCTTCCTCTGATCTTCCAAATGGATTTAGATTTATTAGTGGCTTATGCTTCCACTCTTCCCATAAATCATCAATTAAGTCTTCTATTTTATAGCTTTTTATTCCATTAAGAATATAATTATATTGGGAAAACTTTAACTGCTGACACCAAAATTTAATGGCATTATCTAAGGCATAGTAAAATTTAAATCCATTACTAGGGGCTTTCTTAACCTCGTTTTTAACTTGATCAGAGACTTCATTAAATACTTGAAGAAATTTATTTTTCATGGCGACTAAATTTGAAGGTTGATTATCATTGTTGGAAAAATCAAAAAAGTAGCTTACTTCCTTAATTTAATTTTTTCTTAAATATTTTTCTAACTTATAGCGAATTTCATTGACGTTATTTTTTTGATTTTCAAAAGTATCCCAAGACTGTTTTTGGTCTTCAAAATTAGATTCAATAATTTTCAACTGCTCATTTAAAGCACGTTCAGCTAAATTAGTAATATCAATGACTAATTCTTCAAAAATTTCGCTTACATTGTCTAACTTTGTAGTAATCCAATCACACAAAATATCCCATAAACTATCTTTTCCTTTTTCAATACCACTTGACCATTGTTGTGCCATTAATTCTGGGGATGGTAAATATAGTTTAATATACTCGATTTCTTCAATAATATCACTAGTTACTTTTTCCATTATTACTTCTGTTACTTGGCGAATTCTTTCACGCTTTTTTGGTTCTTTAAAACAAGAACCTTCTTCATAATATTCTATGTAGTTTTCATCTTTTACTATTGTTTTGGGCTTATCGATGTCTTCTTTACCAGTGACTTCTTTTACTTTTATTTTAACTTGATCAATAGTAATTGGAAGTTCAAAAAGTTTCTCTGGTAAAGTTGGTAAATTTTCAGACAATTTTTTGCGTAAATCATTAATAGCTGCTTGTTCAAGATTAATTGAAGATAACTCTTGTTCAGACAAACAAATATTTAACCTTTTGAGTTGATCATCAACTAAAGATTGAAAAGCGTCTTCAAACTGTTTAGCCCTAGCTTGAAGAGTAAATTCAGCCCTTGCTGTTATTGCTTGACGCATAGTGTGATAAAGTAATCGAAAATACTTTTGGTTATGTTCTAGCTCTAGTTCTCCTTTCTTATCATCCGCACGAACTTTTTGAAATAAAAAGTCTGATTCAATGGAAAATTGACTCATTCTGGAACTTACATTACTATAAGCTTTAGCGACATCTTCAGCTAATGGAGGAGGTATAACTTCCCGTAATTTATCCTCAAGTTCATAAACCCCTTGATTGTTTTTAAAAGCATCACGCACAATAGAAATAAGAGATTTTGTTAAATCTCCTTCAACTTCCGCCACAGCATTAAAAATTAGGGAAAACCCTTTACGCCCTTTTTTTTCGGCATCTTCCTTAATTTTGATCCGAATTGTAGGATCATTAGTTTTTAATGCTTCGATATAAACTTTAACTTCCTTTTGGAACTCCTTGCCAATTCGGTTAACATTTTTCTTTAAATCCTGACGAATTTTGATAATTTTTTCTTTCGTTGATTTAACTTTCTCTTGATTGTCAAGTTTGCGAGTTTCAATTAAAATATCAAGATTTTTATCTAAAGCATCAAAGTTATTGAAAGTATCTAATAATGCTGGAAGGATAACCAATTCAGAGGATGATTCTCGAATTCTGACTCTGAGACAATTCCATAATTCTTTTCCTCCACTCCATTTAAGAGCATAAAACATGATTCTTCGCATTTTATAATCATCAGGAGGATGACCATCATCAATACTATCTTCAAGCTCGCGTAACCAATCCCTTAAATCTTTATCGCTTGAAGTCTTATCTTTAATTACTGAAGCACAATCGAGGAACATAAATTTGAGGAATTGGGATCGCACTTCTGGAGTAATATTTGAAGGTTTATTTAAAGCTCCCGTTCCCCAAGCACATTGAGCATAATATAAAAGACGAGCATTAAAAGGAATTACATCTGGCAATGCAGGAAGATTTAAAACTTGTTTAATTTCTTCTTTCAATGTTTCTAACTGCGTTTCAAGCGGTAAATCATCTGCTCCTCGATTATCTACTCGATTTAGAATAAAAATCATCGAATCTGTGCGCCCTTGCAGATATTCCACCACCTTTTTTAATTCACCTAAAAGCTTTTGCCGATGTTCTTCATCTACCTGCATATAATCAAGAGCAACCAAGCTAAATGCTTTACCGACTTGTTGCTGAATAATCGCTAAATTCGTCCGATCTTGTACTGATTTGAGTCCAGGCAAATCTAAAAACTCTATCTCGATTCCTTCCGGTAAACCGGATATACTGCGATCGCAAGCTGGAAATAGAGGAAGATAGGCTTTGATCTGAGGTGCTACATATTCCCGCTTTTTGCGAGCTTGATGATAGCCATTCATGACCACCTGTATTCGATTATAAAAATCTTCATCTCCTAAATCTGTCCAGTCTCCCGTTTCCCAAACTGCATCAGGTGTTTTTTCAATAATTAATTGACGCGCTTGAGAATGTCTTAACGTTAATACTCCTGCACTCATTTCTGTATTCGCAATCGGTGCGATCCGCCTTCCCATCAACGCATTGACAATGGTAGATTTACCCGATGAAGTTGTTCCAATCGTAGCAATACATAAGCTAGGATTGGCGAGACGTTGGGTTGCCTCCTGATAGGCTTGCTGAAAATCTGCTAAACGACTTTTTAAGGCTGGATCTTCAAAAATATCGGGTGAGGCGTTGATTAAATCCGCTAAGGCGTTTCCTAACTCGTTTAAAAGGGTTCGGGCAATATTTAACTGAGATTCGGTATCCATTTAGATTAATTCTTCATTCCTTCAACCTCAGTCTTCCCCAGAGTCAGCCAGAAGTAACATCGCTCAAGGAAAAAAGTCATTATATTTTAGTTAAGCTATGTAGCCTTTTTGACGAATTTCTGGAAAAAACGCATTACAATAGAGGTAGCTGCATCGGGGATCGAGAGGAGTCGTCATATGCTAGTCATCTTAACCAATGATCATATTTTCTCTGCCAAGCAAGTCTGTCAGGGATGCTTGTTAGCCGATCGCCAAGGATTACCTCGTTGGCATCACGGACAACCCACTTGCGCCCATTCTATCGGTAAACCCAGTGACAATCAACCGGTGCTGTATGAATGCGAAATGGGTTTTCGCGTTGCTGATGTAGAAAGCAGCTTAGCCTGATCTTTGTGCCTTTGTGGTTAATATAAAATTTATTGCAATTTTAGGATTTACGCAGTAACGCTTAATGTAGTAGACTTATACGACTAAAATGGTGCGTTACGGCGGACTGTTAAATCCAAATGATACAGAGATTGTAGCCGCCTAACACACCCTACCTAATGCTAAGTCCAGATAATCGGTAAATTAGCTTCTAATGAGGAATGAGCAGGATCAAAGTCTTCTAACGTTTCTAAATCCAAAACCCTTTCAACTTGTTCGTAAATTGCCTCAGCTTCTTCTAAAGAATTCCCAATACAAGTTAATCCTAATTTGCCAAATTCTGAAAGCGCTCCCATCAAATGAAAAATTGTCCCCGTTTTAGAACCACTATCAAAATGAAGGCGATGTTTAGCAATAATATTCATTAAATCTTCTGGCAATAATCCTTGATATTGGGGTTTTTGTAAGTTATCTGAAGCAATATAAAACTTAGCGCCATCGTGTTGGCTGTAAAAAAGTCCCGTTGCATAATCATAACTGCCATTGGTTAGTAACTTCAACGCCATGAAAGGATGCGTGGTTCCTCCTTTTCGCAAGTTGATTTCAATCGCCTGCAAATCCCAACTCTCTCCCTGACAAACGGCTAAAAAGTCCACACTGTAACGTTCCATTGCGCCTCGTTTGGCTAATGCTTCGCCTACTTTGAGTCCGATTTCCTGCAATTGCAAGCGATAGGCAGCATCCGCCGGAAAGCGACACCCTAAGTATATTTGCTCATCAGGCCCACCCAAAATTTGGTCGTGCGTCGAGAGAATCTTTACCTCCCCTTTAGGCGTAATATAGCCTTGAACGCTGGGCGATCGCTTTTCCTCTCCTTCAATAAAAGCTTCGACAATTACGCCTAATTCGGGAATTCGCGTCGAAAAACTCTCCCAGGTTTCTGCTGTACCTTGAAAGCTCATCGTTTTAAAATGTAACTGGCTCAGCATCCGCCAGTCTGATGAGGTAGAATGAGACAGAGCCGCTTGTTCAATCGAGCATAAATTGAGGATAGCGTTGCCTTCTCCAGAAAACCCCTCGTTGAGTTTGACCACCATGCGCTTCAATAACGGCTGTCGTTGCCATAGTTGTGCAGCTTGAGTGACTAACTCATCTATCGTATAAACCAGAGAACTGCCGTCGGGATGGGGGATACCACATTCAGCAAAAATTTCTCGACTGCCACTTTTTGACCCCCAATAACTCAATTCAGGACTGGCGGCAAACAGAGGGACATCCAATTTAACCGATAATTCCTGTTCTAGCTCGGTCGTATTGTAGCAGACCATGTAGGACTTGTTGGGACGCAAAGCGCGGCGAATGCGTTCGACAAGGCGGGGACGTTCGAGGATTTTTTGGGTCAGAGGTTTGTAAGAGTTGTCGTAGGTAGTTAATAATAGCAGGCGATCTCTTGCGTGAGAAAAAGGAATTCCTGGCAGCAGTTGCAGGTAATATTCGATAATAATCGGCGATAGCGGCTGGGCCGTAATGTAAATCAGGCGAGTTTGCGGATTCCGCAGGCGAATGAGCGAAAATAATAGCCGTTCTTCATAGTGAAGAAACCCAGGAATTTTCTGGCCGACTCGTTGATCGATACTGTAAGAAGGCAGTACCAAAATATCCAAACCGTCTTGGTCAAAAACATCGGCACCTTGCCAGCAGTCCCGCAGTTGATTTTGCAGGTGGCGGAATTGTTCCGTTTTTTTGTCGGTAGAATAATTCCAAGTTTGCATTGCCTCAATCGCTTTTCTCGCTCGATATTAGTTATTTTAACGGTTCTTGAATAAAACGGCTCTCTTAACAGTTTTTTCTTAACGAAAAGCTAAACTTAATTGATCCCTATTGGTTAACAAGCCTTTTTTCCTGCAATCACTAGGTAGCATCACAAATATAAATTCTTATCATCAAATGTTGAACAGTTGAAACATCCTTTGGGAGTAATTTATGTCAAACCGAAAGAGATAGTCAGAAAATGTGAATTGAATAGGTTAACTTTCAGTGTTAGACTCAGCTATCCGATCTAATAAATCAGCAAAAGCTAATAATTCTCTTTGCACTTGTATGAAAATGCTATGCAATCGCTCAATTAATGGTCTAATTCTTGTTACATCTAAATTAAAAGCATATACATTTCTCACCACATGGCGAAACCGTCTATACTCATCTAGACTTTCCGATGTTTCTTGTGATAGTACCTTTGGTCGTGTTGTCAATATATCTAAACTCATTTGAACCAATAAATCTCGATGCCATTCATGTCCTGATGGCATATTTCCATCTACCACCGTAGCAATTTTGCAAAAAATTAGTTCTAAGCCAGTATATAAATCATGTAAACTGAGAGCTACTGAATCTAAAAATAGATCTTGATTTTCTAAGGTATTTTGATAAGCATTCATCGCTCTTGCTCCTCGAATAATAACCTTTTCCAATTTGGTTAACTCAAAGCGAATACGCTCTGCTAAAACTCGATAGCTTTCTATCACACTTCCTTTCCCTCCTGCAAAATCTTCTGGATTAATTCGGGTTGACAAGCACCAACATCTACTAAATTTAGTTCAATATTTTCAGCTAAATCCCTAACTGTTCCCATTGCTCTAAAAGTATCTTGAGGCGATATCCCCCAAGCAGCAATATCCACATCAGACCACAAAGTAAAACAATTTTTATGGACTAGAGAACCAAATACCATCACTTTTGTAACCCCAAATTTTTTTTTGAGTAAAGTAGTTGCTAATTGGACTAATTGCCATGCTCTTTTTCTTCTTTCTTCTCGTTGCGGCTGACTTTTCTGCCAACGCTGTTGCGCTGTTTGCCGATAGATTGCTAATTGCTCGGATGTAACAGGAAAATCAACCAGAGAATTTTTATCTCTTATCAGTTGTTCAAAATTATTTTTTTTTGGTTTCGTCGTCATGATTCATGCCTCAAATGCGTAAACCAACCCCCTATTTAACCATTCTCCCACAAAATTGTTATATTTATTATTGAATTTACGAAAATTGAGTGTACCGTGCTAAGGTGAATATTAAGATAACCCCAGTCGTGGACAGAAATTCGTTTCCCAAGAATTACAATTAGCCCATGTCACCCCTACCGGATTATCGTCCCCACAAACTCTCTCTCGGTTTCCTAGAACGAGAAATCCTGGAAATTGTCTGGGAGTTGCGACAAGCAACCGTCAAGCAAATTCATGATCGCATCCTCGCCGACCCCGAACGCGAACTGGCCTATGCTTCGGTGACAACGGTTCTCAACCGCCTCACGCAAAAAGGATGGTTGCAGTGCGTCAAGCAGGCTAGGGCCTTTATTTGGCAGCCTCTCGTCACGCCAGAACAAGCTATAGCTATTCAATCTTACGAGCAATTGCAGCAATTTTTAGCTGTGAGTAACCCGGATGTGGTTGCCTCTTTTGCCGATAGTCTCGATACTGCTAGTTTAGAACAATTAGAAGCGATCGCAGCCAGACTTCAAGCCATTCGCCAACAACGGGGGTAATCATCAACTATGCACTTCATTATCATCGCCGCCGCCATCGGATTAGCTTGGTCAATTCGTGCCTTACCGTTGCCTAAAATCGGCACTTGGGCCAGTCGATGGCAGCGATCGCTTTTTACCTTTCTTTTTGCCCCCTTGCTGTTACTCATGACAGCAACCGCAGTCATTTTGATGGGATATCATGGGAAAATGTTCGGACTGCCAGCAGGGTGGTTTAGTTATTGCCTATCTCTTTTATTTATGAGTTGGGCAGGAATTAAACTGTTAAGATTAATTTATCAGGCAGAAAAATCTCTTCAAAAAATTGCTACCTATTCCCAACAAACGATTGCAGGAGAAACCGCTCGCATTCTCGATATCCCCTTTCCTTATAGCGCTCAAATAGGCTTTTGGCAACCTCAGTTAGTGGTCAGCCAAGGTTTATTAAACTTGTTAGACACTGAACATATTGATGCAGTAATTGCTCACGAAAAAGCTCATGCTAATTATTGGGATACCTTTTGGTTTTTCTGGTTAGGTTGGATGCGGTCATTTACCCTTTGGTTGCCCAATACCGAAACGCTTTGGCAAGAATTATTACTCCTACGAGAAATGAGGGCTGATCGCCAGGCTGCCCAATACGTCGATCCCTTGTTATTAGCAGAATCGCTTTTAATAGTAACTCAAAACATTCATAACCTTTCCCCTTTTAAATTGGAAGAAGGTGTTTGTGCGGCTTTTCACGATACCCTTTCTAACAGCCGCCTCAATGAAAGAATTGAAGCATTATTAAACAACCCATCAGAAGGATTGAGTTTTAATACTTGGTATTTGTTGACTTTAATTGCTTTGGCTCTCATTCCTTTAGTTTTAATTCCTTTACACTATTAATGTTAGCTGGCTTACTAGAATTACTGTACACACGCAAAATTTCACGTTTCTACGTTTACGGTTAACGGATATGAGCAATCCTCCTCACATCGGACGAAGTGCGCCTGATTTCCAAGCCAATACTTCAGACGGTCAATCTATTAGCTTAAATGACTTTGCTTCTTACCAGGGCTGTTTCATTCTATAATTTTAGAAGCGTTATGACGCTGATAGAATCAGTTTTTGACCTTGTTTTTAGACTGAATTATCGCCAAAATCTGAAAAGTCTAAGCCTGACAGCGATTTTTTCAGTCATCTTTAGATGACTTGAGCTATTAGCCATGAACTTAAGTTCATGGCAGGATAATGGTTTCGAGTCTTTATCTCGCCTTGAAATAAATTTCAAGGCTAATAGCAAAAGTCCGCTAAAGGGACTAAGAAAATACAAATTGAGTCTGAGAATGAAACAGCCCTGGCTTCTTACTGGTTAATTCTCTATTTTTATCCAGCAATTCTCATTATGGAATCTCAACTAGAGTTGGGGGGAAGGACTAACTCTAATCCGTTGCTCATAAAGGTGAGGAGATGATCCCAACTAGCGAAACACAAATACCGAGTCAAGGCACGTAAATCGTCGAAAAAGGTTT
>JBGTNM010000016.1:0-27010 GCA_041743025.1 Microcystaceae cyanobacterium | reverse complement strand
AACAATTGAAAGCGCAAGCACCGACTCCGCCGCATTCGTTAACGTTAACTGTGCCGGTGGATAGTTTTGAAACCTATCGCGTCTGGTTGAGTCAAGTTTGTCAATTTTGGGCAGTCGAACAAGTGAGAATGCTCGACGAACCCACCGCCGCCGCTTTGGGATATGGAACGACTGAAGATAGTCTGTTATTGGTCATCGATTTTGGCGGGGGAACGCTCGATCTTTCCTTGGTACAATTAGCATTAGGAAACAAAGCTGCCACGCAAGGCTTTATCCTCAAATGGGGAGAAAAACTTCTCGCAAACAGTTCCAGTCAAAAAGCAAAATTAGCGCGTGTTTTAGCGAAAGCAGGCGCAAATCTAGGCGGATCTGATATTGATGAATGGCTGCTTGATTATTTCGTTGAAACGCAGCAACTGCCGAAAACTTCTTTAACACTACGCTTGGCAGAACGCCTCAAAATTCAACTGTCCTCGCAGACAGAAGCGACGGAAGTGTATTTTAATGACGAAACGTTTGACAGTTATGAGCTATCACTTGAGCGTGAGGAATTTAGCCAAATCTTACAACAAAAGCAATTTTTTGAGCAATTAGATGAATTGATGGCCCAGGTGTTACAGCAAGCACGGCGCAATGGTGTTGAAATCACTGACATCGATGCCGTTTTATTGGTTGGGGGAACGGTGCAAATTCCCGCCGTCCAAGAATGGGTTAAACAATACTTCGATACTGCTAAGATTAAATGCGATCGCCCTTTTGAAGCGGTAGTATTAGGCGCACTACAACTATCCCAAGGGTTTCAACTCAAAGATTTTCTCTACCACAGCTACGGCATCCGCTACTGGAACCGCCGCCAAAACCGTCACAGTTGGCATCCTATCGTGCGTTCGGGACAACCTTATCCCATGAGTGAACCCGTTGAATTGACCTTGGGCGCGTCTATAGACAAGCAACCGAGTATTGAGCTAATTATTGGGGAATTAGGCTCAGAAATGGGCGGAACTGAGGTTTATTTCGAGGGCGATCGCCTGATGACTCGCTCGCTTGGCCGAGGAGAAACGCCTGTCGTCTCTTTAAATGACCGAGAAGGTGGGAGAACCATTGCTCAATTAAGTCCGCCTGGGTATCCAGGAGGCGATCGGGTTAAACTGCGATTTTGGGTTGACGAACAGCGATTTTTACGTATTTCGGTCGAAGATTTACTGACTCAGGCAACCCTTTTGAAAAATCAGGTTGTCGCGCAATTGAGTTAAAAGGAAGTCCCTCAAGTTACTGTGAGTAATATTTTAATAACGTTTAAATTTAAGCAAAAAATCAGCTTAATTTTCTTTTTTAAGGAAATTGTATTGCTCAATACATCCGTAAGGTTCCGTATTTTCCTAGATGCCTAGCACAAATACAGTCATGTATACTGACATTGTAAGAGACAGAGAAATTCTGTCATTTTAACTTGCTAAATTTAGTTTTTTGAGAAAATTTAGAACTTGTCTCTATTTCATTTCAGAAATAGATCGATTTGTATTGACTCGTTTTAGCTAGCTTAGCGCCTTAAATCGAGAAAGTGCGATCGCTCTATACGCTCAACGATATCCCCCTAAATTAGACATGAAAACCACTGCTGAAAAGCTTTCCCAAGCTTTACAGGCGATATCCCAAAATAACCTATCTGGATGTCTTCTTGTAACCGACCCTAACAATTTTAATCTTGGTTGGAAACTGTATGTAAGTGGCACTCATTTGCATTACGCTACCAGCCTACAAGGACAATCCGAAAGGCTGGCGTGCCTGTGGCAACAATATCCCAGCCACTTAAGTCTGCCCCAATTTCCCGCAGGCGAGACGGAGTGTCAAAACCTCTCAAAATGGTGGATATCGCAACAGTTACCCCAAAGTGCTTTACAACACTTCTTACTGCAACTCAGTCTAGAAGCGATCGCACAAATCTTAACGGTAGACCAACCGACCTTTAAATTTTTCCGAGGCGAAACCCTAAGTTCCCCTAACCTAACTTATCCTTGGCGCGAGGTGATCGAAAAAGCAAAATCTATCAGCGAACAATGGCTAGCTTTAGAAATTCGCGTTTCTTCTCCTTGGTGCCGTTTTTATTTAGACGCGAAAAATATTTACCCCTTTTATAAAACCTGGCAAAACTTAAACAGCCAGTCGCAAGCACCTTCGGTTTTTACCTCGCACAATCTTTCTTTTTGGCTGCCAAAACTCTCACAAAAAGCTTGCCTCTACGAGATAGCAACCCACTTGAAGGCGACACCCCTGGCAGTGGCTCGTCAGTTTCAACCCTTGCTCAAAGCGGAATTGGTGGAAATTTTGCCTTTCGAGCGGCAAGAACCCGCAACACCGACGATTGCCAAAACGGTTGAGATTGCCTCGACCAAACAGCAACAGAAGTCGCCAGAGTACGAGACACCAATGACTGCCAAACGCGAGAAACCCTCAAATGTTTCCTCACGTCCCATCGTCGTGTGTATCGATGACAGCAAGACTGTCCAACAGCAGGTCAAAATGACGCTCGAAGCCTCTGGATATGAGGTGTTGAGCATCACAGACCCCGCTTCTACCCTCACGCTGCTGGTACGTCACAAACCCGCTCTCATCCTGATGGATATCAATATGCCTGACATTGATGGCTACGAACTGTGCGATATGCTCAAGCGATCGCGCAAACTGCGGCAGATTCCCATTGTCATGCTCACTGGACGTGAAGGTGCAATTGATCGCTTGCGGGCCAAAGTCGTTGGTGCTCAACATTATCTCACTAAACCCTTCGATCCCAATCAGTTAATTGAAATTGTCAATCGCTTAGTCGTTGTTCCCACTCCCCTCCTACAACAGCCTACCCCTAACCTAACCTTTACTTTAGTTAATAGTTGATAGTTGATAGTTATCCTGATCACTATTCCCTATCCCCTATCCCCTATCCCTGTTCCCTGTTCCCTGTTCCCTGTTCCCTTCTTTGGAGAAATACTCATGAAAACTGTTTTGGTCGTTGAAGATATGCAAGCTGAACGCCTATTGATTTCGGCTTTGCTAACTCATGCCAGCTTTAAGGTAGCAGTAGCTGACAGTGCGGAAACAGCTTGGCAGTGGTTAGAAACCCATCCCTTACCCGACCTGATTTTACTGGATATTATTATGCCGGGAGAGACGGGATTGGATCTGTGCCGCAAGATTCGCGCTAATGCTCAATGGCAGCAAGTTCCCATCTTATTCTGTAGCTCAAAAGCCGAAGAATTCGACCGTTTTTGGGCGCTGCGCCAAGGTGGAACCGATTACATTACCAAACCCTTTGTCCCCAATCATCTGATGGCAACGGTTGCTCGTTATGCTTAATCAAGAATATTTTGCCATTGAGCTAGCCGACTCGGTGCGCTTGGCACTGCCGTTAGAAGATTTAGAAACGCTGACGCGCTTCGAGCAACATCAGATCTGTCCCATCCCAGGTGTTTCCCCTTATTGGATAGGGGTAGTCAATCAGCAGGGATCGCTGCTGTGGGTGTTAGACAGCCGTCAATTTTTTGAATTAAAGGCGACCGCACCTATCAATCGGCAAAAACGGACAGTTGCAGTCCTTAAGCGGCTCGTTGGCGGAACGTGGCGGCGCGTGGCATTGGCAATCGAACGCTTAGAAGGCATGGCCGATTTATCGCTGGCGCAAACGCTAGAGATGAATCCTGTTCTCAAAGCTTGCCATCATTCCCTTTTTACCACAACCGTCAACCACAGCGATCGCCCGCTTACCATTCTCAACACCGAAAAGTTATTTCAAGCAATTAGGCACTAAAAAGCTGAATTTTTCCTTTAATCATAGTCCTCACTCAATCATTAAAATCATAGTCCCCATTACCCATGTTAAATTTTCCTCCATCCTCAGAACTAGAGATAACCGATCTCAACGATTGCCTAAATAAAATTCTGGCTGCCAATACCCTAGAACAAGCTGGAGAGACTGACAAAGCGATCGCTCTCTATCAGGAAGTGTTGGAGAATGATCCTGAAGGAAGTTATGGTGCGATCGCCCAGAAAGCCTTAGAAGCTCTAGAAGTGACGCAATTTGTCCAGAAATCCATTTATGAGGAGGCCCCGCCGACAAAAGCAGAAATACTGCCAAAAACGCCTAAAAACCTCTCTTTGTTGCAACGCTTCTATAACTTGCCCATTCAGACTAAACAGTTTACCGTTTTACTGACCTCGGTAGCTGTTTCCGTCTTTGGCTTAGTAGGGATTGGGACATTGTTGATTATTGCGGGTGGTCGCGCCCAATTGCTTAATCAAGCGAAATCCGAGTTAAAAGTTGCCGAAATCAATTACAACATCAAAATAGACCAAATGGGCTTTGGTTTTCGGGGTCAGGCAGACAATACCGCGATTATTCAAGCTGCCGAGCAGGGAAAAACGAATAAAAGTGTTAAGAATATCCTGCTCAATGAAACCTGGAAACGCCAAATTGAATTTGCCACGCTGGTTGATCGTAACGCTCGTATTATCGATACTGCCAATCTTAAACGTCCTGGCCAGCGATTTAATCCCAATGGATTAGTGACGAAAGCGATGGCTAATAGCGAACAGATTAAAATCAGTGAAATCATTTCCTATAACGAATTAGCAGCAGAAAGCCCTCGTTTCGCTCAACTTCGCTCTCAAGAAATGGGACTCGACAGTACCACCAAGCCTAATTTTCTGATTCGCTATACCATTACACCCATCCAAGCCTCGAATTCCTCCATCGTTGGAGCCTTGATTTCGGGAGATATCGTTAAAAATCCGATTGTTGCTAAAACGGTAGGAGCGTTTGAAAGTGGTTACAGTGGCATTTATCTGCGTCAATCTGATGGCAAGTTTATCTTAGCTTCCTCTCAACTGCAAGTCGAAAATGGCCAGCCTCAAATGAACTTGGGATTAGCCAATTCTCAACTGTTAGAGCAAGCGATTACGGCGAAAGGCGACCTAGTGTCAGGAACAGCAGCCATTGACGGCAATACCTACACCTTAGCGGCTAAAGCCCTTCTTAACTCGGCTGGCGAACCCATTGGCGTTTTAGTGCGGGGAACGTCTCGCAGTGCGCTCAATGGATTGATTGCTCAAAGCTTACAGGTGCAAGGTTTAGGCTTGCTGGTCGCTTTAGGGATTAATGCGGCTCTGGCACTGTTGTTGGGACAAGCCATTGTCAAACCTTTGAAACGACTAACAGAGGTAGCAGGAGAATTCGCGGCAGGTAAGCGCCAAACGCGAGCGGAAAAATTCGCTGATGATGAAATTGGCGAATTGACCACCACTTTTAACGACATGGCCGACAGTATCGAAGTTTCTGAAGAGCAGTTAGCCGAACAAGCGCGATCGCAAGAAGCTGAAGCCCAAAAACAACGCCAGGAAAAGGAACGCTTACAACAAGAAGTCATTAAGCTGCTATTGGAAATTGAAGACGCTCAGCACGGAAATTTAACGGTCAGAGGTCAAGTCACTGATGGAGTCGTCGGTTCCATTGCTGATGCTTTCAATGCCACGATTAGCCGCTTACGGGAATTGGTCTTACAAGTTCAATCTGTCTCGAACCAAGTTAACGAACTGTCTTTAGCCGGGGAATTTTCTGTTGAGGAACTTTCCCAAGCGGCAGTCAATCAAGCCAGCGAGATCGCTCAAGCTTTCCAATCCGTTGCCCAGATTAATACTTCAATTCAAAATGTGGCGAATTCTGCCACCGAAGCCGCTAAAATTGCTCGTCAAGGTCTAGCCGAAGCTCAACAAGGAGATACCGCCGTCGAGCAAGCGGTTGACTCAATTGAAAAGATTCGAGCGACAGTTGCCGGAACCGCCAAAAAAGTCAAACAACTGGCGGAGTCTTCTCAAGAAATTTCGCAAATTGTCGCTATTATTTCGGGAATATCGGAGAAAACCAACTTACTTGCCTTTAATGCTTCAGTGGAAGCGGCCCGCGCTGGAGAACATGGGACAGGCTTTCGGGTGGTTGCCGATGAAGTGCGCCGTTTAGCTGACCGAGTGACTGAATCTACCAAAGACATCCAAAACCTGGTTGACAACATCCAACAAGAGACAACTGCCGTCTTGCAAGCGATGGAAAATAGTACTGCCGAGGTCGTCACGGGAACGGAACTGGTACGCCAGACCCAACAAATTTTGCAAAACATGGCAGCGACTAACCAACATATCGACCAATATCTCCAGACCATTTCTCACAGTACCAACGCCCAAAAAGAGGCTTCTCAAGCCGTTAATGAGAAGATCGAAGGTGTGGCGGCTATTGCCGAAAATACTGCCACAGAAGCTCAAGATGTGGTGAAATCTCTACAAATGTTAGTAGAACAAGCCCAATCTCTGCAAACATCGGTGTCTCAGTTTCGCTTACGAGCTTAAATTTACGAATAACAGCTATGAGTTTTGAGTTAGATCCGGCTACCCTCGCTGCTATGATCCAAGAAGCGAAAGCCTGCTTTTTGGATGAAGATGCCCCAGAATACTTGCAAGCATTCCAAGAAGGACTTCAACAACGCCAGGAAGCAGATTTTACCAAATTGCTAAGAGCGGCCCATTCCTTGAAAGGGGGAGCGGGATTGGCTCAACTGCCCAGTTTGCGAACTTTAGCTCACAAGTTAGAAGATCTCCTACAAACGCTTCAGCTAGAACAAGGTGTTAAGGCTGATGAAGCTTGGCTGTTGCTAGAGTGGGGAGTGACGGAGGTGGCAATGCTGTTGAATCAGGCGAGGACTCACGATGAGGTCACTGCCGACCCCGCACTTTTGCAGGTGCTAGACGCTTTTGCGCCGCCAGTACTGCCGACAGACACGCCTCCTGTTACCCGCCGCCAGCCATCTTCTCTCATCCAAACGGCTTTGACAGGAGATCTCGAAGACTGTTTTACTCGCTTAGAACAATTATCATCGCAGGAAGAAGATGTTTTAGCGTCTGTTGAGACGTTCTACGATGAATGCTTGCTATTGGGAGAAACCCTTGACATTCCTTGGTTGGTAGAGGCGATTGAACCGTTAGAGATAGTTTTAGACTCGTCTCAACCTGATGAGGCGTGGCAATTTGCTCAAGAAATTATCACTCATTTGCGATCGCGGCGTGACCAGTATCTTACAGAACTTTCTACGCCTATCGTTGTTCCCCCAGTTGAACAACCTGTAGAGGAAAAAGTTGCTCTTTCTCATTTGCGAGTTCCTCTCCAACGCTTGGAAGGAATGACGCATCAGGTTGAGGAGTTGATCTTTGTCAAAGAACGGCTTCGATTGCAACAGCAGAATCTCGAACAAGCACTGCGACGATTAGGGAAACTATCGAGGCAATTTGAGCCAATTCGCGATCACGTCCAAACCGTTTACGATCAGTTAGCCATTGTCCCTTTAAAGGCTTCTGACAGGCTTAATGGGGAATTTGATGCGCTGGAGTTGGATCGCTACAGCGACCTGCACACGAGTTTACAAGGGTTTCAAGAACTGATGTTGCGAGTACAAGAAACTCGCTCAGATTTAGATCTGGTCAATCGAGAATTCACCGACGACTTAGAACAAGTTGAGTCTCGCCTCGATAAGCTCTATAACAATGTGAATGATTCGCGTTTAGTGCCGTTTGGACTGCTGGCCAGGCGATTTATGCCACAAATTCAATCTCTCAACCTGCGTGGCGGAAAAACAGCCGAATTAATCATTGAAGGAGAAGATATCTTAGTTGACCAAGTGCTGCTCGAACAGTTGCAAATCCCCTTAACGCATTTGCTGAATAATGCCTTTGATCACGGTATCGAACCTCTCGCTGAACGTTTAGCCGCTCAAAAACCAGAAATCGCCCAAATTGTCCTTAAAGCCAGTCTAGAAAGCAATTATCTAGTCCTGCAACTGACCGATGACGGACGAGGCATTGATTGCGATCGCGTGTACCAACAAGCCAAAGAACAGGGATTGTGCCGGACAGAAGTTTCTTTTGAGCAGTTACAACAAGCGGACATTTTACAGTGGATTTTTGAGAGCGAATTTTCGACTGCCAAAACCGTCAGCGATTTGTCGGGTCGAGGAGTGGGATTAGCGATTGTTCGCGCTCAAGTTCGGCGGTTGCGTGGTTCGATTGGGGTCACGACTCAACACCGTCGAGGAACCTGCTTTACTCTCCAGTTACCGCTCAACCTCAGCTTGCAATCTTTGTTTTTGGTATCTTGGCAGCGTCGCTTCCTAGCAATTCCTACTCTCAGCGTCCTCGAAAGCTTGCCTTATCGAGAATTGGAGTGGTTATCAGACGATTTACCGACTATTCTCTGGCGCAACCAAGCCGTTCCGGTCATTTCTCTGTCTCATCTGTTGTCCTATGCCAGTCCACCACTAGAAACCGTTTCGCCTAATGTGGCAATGATTCTCAACAGTGCTGGCGGGCCGCTAGTTGTAACCGTTGATGCCTTACTCAACGAACGGCAACTGATTGTCAAACCCTTCGATGATACGGTTATCGTGCCTCCCTATCTGGCGGGTTGTACGATTTTGGGGACGGGGGAAGTGGTTCCCGTCCTGCTACCACAGGCGTTTGAGGTTTCTAGTGTCATTTCTCGCGCTCACAACGACCTGGCAATTTTACCGGAACGCCAACCGCCGACGATTATGGTGGTCGAAGATTCGGTGGCGACACGCCGCCTATTAGAACGACTGCTGACGGAAGTTGGCTGCCAAGTAATCGCTTGTCGGGACGGACAAGAGGCTTGGGACGCACTTCCTCAATATGAAGGCCGCCTCAATCTGATGATTTCTGACATTGAGATGCCGCGTATGAATGGGTTTGAATTGTTACAGAAATTGCGTTCTGACCCGGCTTGGCACGATTTACCTGTCGTGATGGCAACTTCTCGCACGGGTGAACGTCATCGAGAGCGAGCGATCGCGCTGGGTGTAACTGCCTATCTCGGCAAACCGATTCAACCGCAGGCGTTGTTATCCCTCCTCGAAAACTTAATCTAAGAGAGTTTTATTGGCTCAAAGCCGGAAGCTATACTAATATCAAAGTAATTGAGGAAGATGGCTTTTCCGACATTATGGGGTAAGATGGGCGCACGCGATGCGCCCCTACAGGGGGGAAAATGGACAAGGAAATTCTTTTAAAAAACAATAAATTTCTCACTGATATTTATAATTCGTTTGCTCCTGCTCGCCCATTACCAGCAAACGATCCGGTTTATGTGTCTTTTGGAGAAGTTAGAGGAAATGATAATATTTTAAGAGAGTTAGGACGTAAAATTGTTCGCTCTCACCAACCCACTTGCCAACTCTACACCGGACATCGTGGCGGTGGAAAATCAACAGCAATCAAACGTTTAAAAGACGATTTAGAAAAACAGGGCTTTTCAAGGACAGTATTTAATTCAACAGATTGAGCAAGATTTTTCTAGTAAAAAAGTTACTGTTCTTAATTTAATTGAAGAAGTTGATATATTATATAATCGCATTGCCGAACTTCAAGCAAAACAGCCTATCGATATCTTAATTATTACAGGTATTGAGAAATCCTTAGAACCTTACATTAAATCAATATCAGACTATGAAATTCCTATCGGATAAAAAAGTTATTATGGGGGAGGAGAGGGAGGCTATTACCAACTAGATGCAGCTTCACTTCCGCCTATTTTAGCGCACCTAAACCTACAAAGAGAACGTTTTAAAAAAGATTTCCTTTTTTCTATTGTTTTTTTTCTCCCTCGTTTTGCCCTTAAATTCTTTATTCGCCGCGCTCCTGATTTCGTTGATTGGCGTTCGGGAATTTTTGAATTTCCCAAAGAAAAAGAACAAGTAGAACAAGAATCGTTACAAACACTTTTAACAGGGGATTTTACAGCCTATCGCGATTGGACTTCTCATCAACGCCAACAAAAAATTGCAGAAATTAAAGAGTTGATTAGAGAAGATCATCAAACCGCCGACTATCAAGCGGGTTTGTGGTGTAAAATCGGCAATATTTATGTAGCTGGACAATAATATTTAGATGCTATTGCCTCCTACGATAAAGCCTTAGAATTCAAACCTGACGCTCATGAAGTTTGGAACAATCGAGGGATTGCCTTGGGCAATTTAGGCAGAATTGAAGACGCGATCACCTCCTACGATAAAGCCTTAGAATTCAAACCCGACTATCATGAAGCTTGGAACAATCGAGGGAATGCGTTAGATGATTTAGGCAGGTTTGAAGAAGCTATTGCTTCCTACGATAAAGCCTTAGAAATTAAATCTGATTTTGCTGGTACTTTTTATAACAAAGCTTGCTGTTATGCGTTACAAGAAAACATCGAGTTAGCAATAGAAAACTTACAACGCGCCATCACCTTAGATGAAAAATATAAAGAGATGGCAAAAACTGATAATGACTTTGATAAAATTCGCAATGATGTAAGATTTCAGTCAGCGATCGCGCTATCGTAACAAAGCGGGGCTGTTTCATTAGACCTCTTGCAAAAGTTCTAAAAATGTCATTCTGAGCGTAGCGAAGAATCTCCGAGATGCTTCACTACACTAACGTTTCGTTCAGCATGACATGAAACAACTAAGGATTTATGCGCATAGGTCTAATCATCGGGAAATCTCCGCAAATTCACGGTAGATAACTCCGTGCATCAACGGATATTTTTAAAACAAGCTCATCATCAACGTCGAGAATATGCTGAAATCGTCGCTGTCTTGGTTACTATGCCTGCTAACCCAGCTATTTCTCCCCATTCCATCCAGTTTTTGCCAACCTATAACATTAATGGCAAATGATCAATCACCCATTAATGATTCTAGTTCATGGTCTAGTTCATGGTTAAGATAAGAAAAGAGACGTAAAGAAATGTAAGGACATTCATGGCGGATCAATTAATTCGGGCAACCGCAGCCGATGGCGGAATTCGAGCAGTAGGGATTGTTTCTACGCGATTGACTAACGAAGTCAGACAAAGACACAATTTATCTTATGTTGCCACTGCCGCACTAGGGCGGGCTATGTCTTCCGGGTTATTACTCGCCTCTAGTATGAAACGAGAAGGGTCGCGAGTCAACCTTCGCATCAAAGGAAATGGCCCCTTGGGGGGATTGCTAGTCGATGCCGGTTTAGACGGAACGGTGCGAGGCTACGTGCAAAACCCCTCTGTTGAATTGCCCCCCAATGCCAAGGGCAAACTAGATGTAGGGAAGGCTGTAGGGCGAGAGGGCTTTCTTTATGTGGTGAGGGATGTTGGTTATAGCTATCCCTACTCCAGTACCGTCCAACTCGTTTCCGGGGAAGTAGGAGACGATGTAACCCACTATCTCGTCACCTCCGAACAAACCCCCTCAGCCTTGTTAGTAGGGGTTTTTGTTGGGGCTGAAGGTGTGACGGCGGCTGGGGGGATGCTGCTGCAAGTAATGCCCAAAGCGGCACGAGATGAAGCCTTGGTCGCGTTGTTAGAATCTCGCGTGGGTGAGTTAGCCGGATTTACCCCTCTGTTGCAGGAGGGTAAATCCTTACCGGAAATTTTCGAGCAATTGTTAGGCGATCTAAATTTGGTCATTCTGCCAGAAATTCAAATGGTGCGCTTTGACTGTCGTTGCTCGTTCAATCGCGTTTTGGGGGCGCTGAAAATGCTGGGTGAAGCAGAATTACAAGACATGATGGAAAAAGACAACGGCGCAGAAGCGACTTGTGAGTTCTGTGGGCAAGTCTATCAAGCCAGTCGAGATCACCTAGCTCAGCTTATTGAAGATCTACGGGCTGAATAGGTATAATTTGGCTTGAAAAACTAGATCGACGGCAAGGCAAAAGACCGTGCTAAGATTGGTGCAAAAATTGATCCCCTTGCAAAATTGAGGAATAATGGCTCATCATAGCCGTGTGGGTATTGAGGAGAAAAAGGAAGACTCCGCTATGAACCAAACTAGCGACCAGCCAGCGACGGTAGAGGAACTGACTTTTTCGCAAAAACTCTACCAGCAACTTTATCAACGATTGAGCCAACTCCCTTGGTACAGTTGGGCTGCCATTTTCATTGTCGTGTCTGGAGGGATCGGGTTTACCGCCACCTCGGCCTTGCTCAAACTGCCTAAATCCCCTCAATGTGCCAAGATTTTTTGGCCGGTTGCTTCCGCTTCCATGCGCCTTTACTGCGCTGGGCTAGCCGCCGATGAACGCACGGTTGATGGGTTGTTACGGGCGATTAAGTTAGTTGAGTCCCTGCCCCAAGACCATCCCCTGCGCCACGAAATTGACCGCAATGTCGAAGAATGGGCCGTCGAAATTTTGGATTTGGCGGAAGATAAATTCCAAAGCGGGGAACTCGAAGAGGCGATCGCTACAGCTCGTCAAATTCCCGCTCACCTCAAAGCTAACAGCGTTGTAGAAGAACGTATTGAACGCTGGCGGTCGATTTGGTCTGAAGGCGAAGAAATTTTTGCCGAAGTCGAGCGACAATTGCGAGAAACAAATTGGAATCAAGCTTTTCGGGAAGCGGTTAAACTCCTGAATCTCGATAACCAATACTGGGCAACAACCAAATACGATGAAACCGTCAACAATATTCAACTGGCGCAAGAAGAAAGCCGCAAACTCGATAACGCCTTCGCTATCTTGCGGCGCGGCGGAGTAGACAACTGGTTAGAAGCAATAGCCCAAGCCGTCAAAATTCCCAGCGACAGCTACGCCTACCAAGAAGCACAGAAATTGATTAGCCAAGGCAAGGAAAACCTGACCGAGCGCGTGCAAGAATTGATTGGCAGCCATCAGTGGCAAGATCTAATGAGCCTCCTCGACCGACTGCCCGAAAGCTTGTTTCCCTCTGGAGAACTCGGCGATTGGAAAATCTTGGCCAGTGCTGGACTCGATGCGGCAACGGGAACCGTTGAAAGCCTAGAAACCGCTATTACCACCGCCCAACAAATTGCCAGCGATCGCCCCCTCTATCAACAAGCACAAGACCTTGCCAGCCGTTGGACGCAGGAAATTGAAGGCGTGGCCCACCTCGAAAAAGCTCGCGATTTCTCGGCGGGAGGTACGATTAACGATTTCAACGCCGCGATCGCCCAAGCTGAACTAATCGCCTCTGCTAACCCCCGCTACAACGAAGCTCGCCGGGAAATTGGCGACTGGACGCGCCAAATTCAAACCATCGAAGACCAACCTCTGCTTGATCGCGCTAGAGAGCTAGCTAGCACGGGTAGCGTTAACGCTTTGCAACAAGCGATCAGCCAGGCGAGTCTGATTAGTTCTGGCCGCGCCCTTTACGGGGAAGCACAGCAAGAAATCGGTCAGTGGCAAGCCAGCATCCAGCGACAGCAAGACCAACCGATCTTAGATCAAGCGATCGCGCTCGCCAACGCTACCGATTATAATGCCGCTATTCGGGCTGCTCAACAAATCGGGCGAGGTCGGGTACTTTACTCAGAGGCTCGCTCTTACATTCGCAACTGGCGGCAGGAAGTCAATGCTAAGCAGGATCTGCAAGAAGCCTACTTGATTGCCCAAGCCAACACACCAGAATCCCTCGTGGCGGCTATCAGTGTTCTGCGGCGCATTCCCTCATCAACCGATGTCAGCAGCCAAAGCCGCCAAGCCCTCAACCGTTGGGGCTTCCAGCTTTTGAATTGGGCCCAAGACCAAGCTAACCGCGCTCAAATCCAAGAAGCGATTCAACTGGCTCGTCTGATTCCTAGCGATAGTTCTGCTGCTGGTTCGGCGCAAGCACAAATTGCGATTTGGCGCAGGCAACTAGAACCCCCCACTCCCCCACCCGCGCCATCGCTACCAGTAGAACCGGCTCCAGCCGTTGAAACTAATTATTCTGAGCCAGGGTTTAACAATTAGAATGTTTTCCTAAAGAAGTCTAATCACGAGCGATCGCACTGCGGTAAAACCCGTTCTACAATTGATAGATAGGTTTGATGATAATTCACGCTCATGTCAAAGCTGACTCAAGACTTACCGCTTTTACTAAAAAATGCCTCACCACAGATGCAAGTTGAGCTAACTGCTATGCTCGAACTGAGTGATGATGAATTGCTTAAAATTGCTAACAGTCAAGTTTCTGTCGTTCAACAAGAACAACACCAAAAACTTTTAGAAAAAAATCAACTGGCAACTTTAAGTGAACGAGAACATGAAAAATTAACAGATTTACGAAGGAAAACTGACAAATTAATGCTTAGAAAAGCTTATGCTTGGGCAATTTTAAAATATCGTGATTGTCCAGTTCCTCAGTTGGATGATTTACCAGAAATCTAGAAATGTCATCCATTTCCAAAACCCTTCGAGAACAAATTGCGAAACAAGCAGAATATCGATGCGAATATTGCCGTAGTTTCAGCAAATTAACAGGAATGCCTCTGGTAATAGACCACATTATCCCTCTGGCACTGGGAGGAGGAAATGAGCTAGAGAATTTAGCGGCATCCTGTTATCGATGTAATGAGTTTAAGGGATCAAAAACTGAAGCAGTCGATCCAAAAACACTTGAGATACATTTAGTATATTTTCTATGGCTCTGTACACATAACCTTGTAGAGCCAATTTTACGGCTAAGGCTCTCTTCATTTCTCGCGAGTCTCCATTACTATTGATAAAATTTATTAAACACTCTATTTGTTTTTCTCTTTCATTTTGATTAGCCTTCATTTGCTCTTTTTCTTTTATTTATTGACAAGACTTTTCTATTTTACCATATCAATTCATATTTACATCTCAAATGGAATTGCTATAGAATCTAATAACCAAGAATATCGGCAACTGTTTCAAAGTCTTCTTGAAACACAAAATGCGTAAAAGTTTACCTACTTAACTCACTGCATATTCAGTATATTGTCGTAGATAACTAGGCTGAAATCCTAAAATAATATCTTCTTTAGATACACCTAACTCAACTAATTCTTGAGCAATATCAACATCTGTTGAATTCCATTGAATCCAAATTTTTTCGTCTTTAATATCTAAGTGCATGGAACAATTAAAAATGCGCTTTCTTTGTTCCCATCCAATATGAACTAGCTGATAATGATCGTGTTCTGTATCAAAAATAATTTGATTTTCTATTTCACCGTATAAATTTTTATAACTAGCATATTGAGAAAGAAGTTGTTTGATATACTTCCGATATTGTTCTACTTTAGCCATTTGATGATTATCTCCTTTTCAATATCATAAACAACAAATTTTATATTGTAATCTTGAATAATAATTTGAGTAAATTCAAGTAAAAAAAAGCTACTGTAGGTTTCTTGAGGAATTGCTAAATATAAAGTACGATGAGGTTCTTTTCGATTGAGAACAGTTCGATAATTAATAAATTGACCAACTGCTGTATGAAAATCAGAAATGGTTGAACCTCCCAAAAAACTCTTAATTTCAACTGCAATTTTTTCTCCATTTTTCTCAGCAGCTATTAGTTTTTCTGCTGCTAAATCAATGTAAATATCAATGCCACCAAAACTGAGATAAAGTGGGTCTGCTGTAATTTTCCATCCTTCTTTTTCTAAGGCGACTTTTACGAGATCGTGAAATTTATCCTTTGCTGACATATGAGAAAATCAAAAGCAGGGTTGTTAGCGACTGCTTTCAGCCATTCATTTTCTCTAATTGTAGCTCATCTTGTTTTACTCCTATTTAATCAAAAAAATTGAGCGATCGCTAATTTTTGCTAATCATTAACCACCATTACCACATCCGGTTTTCCCGTTAATAAAATGGCTGCTTGTGGTTCACTCCAGCGCACCATCCAACCAGGTTGAATGCCGAGAGCGAGGATAAAAGCCGCTAGGACAAAGGCAGGAAAGCGTTCTGACCACAGCACTCGCGGCAATTGAGACAGTTCGGAACTCAGGCGGCCAAAAAAGACGCGGTTGACCATCAATAGGAAATAAACGGCAGTCAAACCGCTACCGACTAAGCAAAATAGGGTTTGAACCGGAAAAATGGGAAAGCTTCCCCGAAATACCAAAAATTCAGCAATAAAACCCCCCATACCCGGAATTCCCGCACTGGCCATCACGCCCAAGATAGTCAAACTACCCACAATGGGTAATCCTCGCTGCGGATTGAGCAACCCTCTGAGGAAATCAACATCGCGACTACCTGTTTTTTTATAAACAATACCCACCAACAGGAACAACAACGCAGAAATCAATCCATGAGAAACCATTTGAAACGTCGCCGCCGTAATACTCAAGCGAGTGGTTGCTGCCGCCGCCAGTAAAATATAAGCCATGTGAGCGATTGAAGAATAGGCGACGACTTTTTTCATGTCCTTTTGCACGATCGCACAAGAAGCTCCATACAAGGCACTTATTGCCGCTAGCGTCGCCAACCAAGGGGCCAATTGAACCCAAGCGTCGAGAAACAAGCCAATCCCGAAGCGTAATAGCCCGTAAGTCCCCAATTTCAACAAAATTCCTGCCAACAGGATTGAAATCGGCGTAGAGGCTTCGACGTGGGCATCCGGTAACCAAGTATGAAAGGGAAAAATGGGAATTTTGATCGCTAAGCCGACGAGTAAGGGAGCTAGCAGCCATAATTGGATACTGACAGGTAAGGTGTGGGAGCGCAGTACGGCATAATCAAAACTCGACGTACCCGACAGCCAGGCCAAGCCCAGAAACGAAAACAGCACCAAAATACCGGAAAGTGCCGTATAAAGCAGAAATTTCATCGCTGCATAGCCGCGCTGTTCTCCGCCCCAAATAGCAATCAGAAAATACAGAGGAATGATTTCGATTTCATAGCACAGGAAGAATAATAAAACATCCTGTGCCAAAAACGCGCCATTAACGCCTGCGGCCAGTAAAAATAGCAGCGAATAATAGAAGCGGGGGCGTTGAATCGTCGGATTCGAGCTATAGATAGCAATGAGAGTCAGCAAGCTGTTGAGGGCAATTAAGGGAAAAGACAGCCCATCGATGCCCAAATGATAGTTTAAGCCAATTCCTTCAATCCAAGGCAGGTATTCGGTGAACTGAATTTGGGGGTCATTAGGATTGAACCCGATGCCAATGATTAGCGTCAAAATGAGTCCAATAGCCGCGATCGCTAAGGCTAGCCTTCGACAGCGTATCGCCTCTACCTTACCAGGCAAAAAAGCGAAAAAGATAGCACCAGCGATCGGAATCCAAATGAGGGCACTGAGCATGATTGACTGACTTTACTCCTGAAATAATTAAGCTGTCACTGTCACAGGCTAGAAGCCTGTGCTACTAGAAGCCTGTGCTAATTAGAGACGACCAGTAATTAATCATCATCGGCCACTGACCATTCAAGACCACCCACAGCAATAAACTGACCCCTGTTAGAATCGTTAGGAGGTAAAACTGAGACTGGCCTGATACGTTGTACTTGAGGGCACTGCCGCTAAAGATCGTAGCTAGGCTGACTAAATTAACTGCCCCATCCACAACATAGCGGTCAAACCAAGCTGCTAGGCGAGAAAGGTAGGCAACCGCCGCCACGACCGTATAGGCATAAACGCGATCAAGGTAAAAGTCATAAGCAAATAAATCCTGGAAAAACCGCAAATAAAATTGCGTGGGTCGAGACCAAGCACGGCGCAATTGTACCGTTGCCCCTAACAAGCACCCCAGTATCCCCGACCCTATCAAAAGAGGCACTGCCCACTGAACCACCAGTGAATCGTTATTAATTAGCGGTGTCGTGGGGGCCAACCAAAAGGGCCAGCGAATGGGAGCGAGGGGAGCCAGCAATGCCGCTAATGTCATCGTCACCATCGGCAAAGCCATCGGCCAGGAAACTTCTGGAGCGCGGCGGGTCTTGCTTTGCACTTTGCCCAAAAAGACTAAGCGGAAGACGCGAGTTAAATTCAAAGCAGACAAGGCATTGACAAACAGCAAAATAGCCAACAGCCACCACTCGACGTACCAAGACCCATTGAACCATCGCCGCAGCGTCCAAAACAGTCCCATTGGCATGAGGGTAACTAAACCCGCCGAACCGACGACAAATGCCGTCGTTGTAGCAGGCATCCGCGACCAAAGACCCCCCATTTCCGTAATATTTTGGTTGCTGGTCGTCAAAATAATCGACCCCACACTCATGAACTGCAACGCTTTGGCAATAGCATGAGTAAACAGCAGTAAAAAGGCAATATCGACGTGACCCAAGCCGACAGCAATAAAGACCAAACCTAGGTAAGCACTGGTGGAATGGGATAAGGTTCGCTTGATGTCAATTTGAGATACAGCCATGAGGGAAGCACCGATGGCGGTGACGGTTCCCAAAACGATCAGTGCGTTGGCGGAAACGGGTGAGAGGGTAAAGACGGGTTGCAATTTGATTAAAACGTAAGCTCCAGCCGAAACGACAATCGAATTTCGCATGATTCCGGCAGGATTTGGCCCTTCCATCGCTTCATCTAACCAGAGGTTTAAGGGAAATTGAGCGCATTTGCCGGTCGGCCCCGCAATTAACGATAAACCTAGCAACGCGGCGGTAAGAGATGGCAAAGGAGAAGTTGCTGCCCAGTTTTCTAGTTGAGAAAAGGTCAATCCTGCTCCGTAGCTCGATAGGGCGACTAATCCCATCAATAAGATGATATCTCCCACCCGTTTGGTTAAAAAAGCATCCCTGGCGGCTGTCACCACGAGCGGCTGAGCATACCAAAAACCGACCAGTAAATAGGTAGACAGCGTGAGAATTTCTAGCAAGGCGTAACTGAGGAATAATGAATCACTCAGAGCAATTCCGCCTAAAGCAGCCTCAAAAACTCCCATCAAGCCAAAAAATCGGGCTAGCGACCAGTCTTTTTCCATGTAGCCTAGGGCATAAATCTGCACCAGTAAGCTAATGCCTGTAATCACCTCTAGCGCTCCCAAACTGACCGGGGACAATTCTATCGACAGCGACAGGTCTAAATCGGCCACTTGCAACCAGTGGAATACCAACTGTTGCGTTTGCTGCTGCCAGATCCCGGCGAAAGCCACTGAACCATGAATGAGTCCGATGACCGTCATGAATAAGTTAAAGTAGGCGGCTGGCCTCGGGCCAGTTCGGCGGATGATGCCTAGCGACCAGGGCAACGTTAATACTGAACCGATTAACCCATAAAACGGAATAAACCAACTACTGTACAGAAAAAAATGACTCATTTATTAAAAAAGGCATCTTGAATTTGATGGTTTTAGCAAAAAGAATATTGTTTCGGTTCCTCTGTCTTAGGCAAGCCCAAAGCAGAAAGCGATCGCCGGTCGAAGATGAATGAGGATTATTTTATCTTGTGGGTGTTAACCAAAACTTTCTTTCTTAGATGCAATACTTATAATACTTAGTAGATTATCTTATAGGTTCGAGGGTCAATCTCTCTTATCTTACCAATCCTTTAGTATTTATACTCATGGCTCCTGTGGGAGGACGCGATGCCAATCGAGGGTTTTTTCGCTTAATAAAAACACGAGATCGCTACCCAGAGCTAGTTAAGGCTGAAGTTACTTTTGAATATTCAGGTTGATTTGGTGCTAAATTCGCCACGATTGAAGCATTATTATAAAAAAATTATAAAACAGAACGAACTCTGCTAGAAAGCCCAAGCGATCGCTAGTGGCATTCCTCAAGGTTTTCTTTTACTATTAATTTTGATTAACCCTTAGATTAAAAAATATCATAATGATTTATATTGTCAAAGGAGCCAAGGTTGCTTATTCTTTATATTAGGCTGATAAGTTAGCTACTTCCGTCAGATTTTTCTTGCCAGCGACCTCAAGCTGGAACCTCAGTAGAGCAGGCGAAGAAGAACTTAGCGTTAAAACGGATAGGTCTACTGTTACCCAAAGCTCTAACACTGCCTTGGGTTGCTGATACCTAATGAGTTATAACAAAATCCGAATTTGACGAAACTGTTGATTTAAAGCCAATCCATAGCCATTATTGAGTTTGGCTTAGTTTTTAACGAGGAAAGTCACCATGTCAATTGCCGTAGGAATGATCGAAACGCTAGGTTTCCCCGCCGTGGTAGAAGCGGCTGATGCGATGGTCAAAGCGGCTCGTGTCACCCTAGTTGGCTATGAAAAAATTGGGAGTGGTCGCGTAACGGTCATTGTTCGTGGCGATGTCTCTGAAGTTCAAGCTTCGGTTTCTGCCGGGATTGAGGCGGTTAAGCGCGTCAATGGAGGACAAGTTCTTTCAACCCACATCATCGCTCGTCCCCATGAAAACCTGGAATACGTTTTACCCATCCGCTACACCGAGGAAGTAGAACAGTTTCGAGCGTATTAGAAATGGGTAATCGGTAATCGGTAATGATTTTTTGGAATTTTAAGGAGTAAAATGTCATGTCAATTGCTGTCGGAATGGTAGAAACGCTAGGGTTCCCCGCCATCGTAGAAGCGGCTGATGCAATGGTCAAAGCGGCTCGCGTCACCCTAGTTGGTTATGAAAAAATTGGAAGTGGTCGCGTAACGGTTATTGTGCGCGGCGATGTTTCTGAAGTACAAGCTTCCGTTTCTGCGGGCATTGAAAACGTTAATCGTGTCAAAGGCGGAGAGGTTCTCTCCCATCACATTATCGCTCGGCCTCATGAAAACTTAGAATACGTCTTGCCGATTCGTTACACCGAAGCAGTCGAACAATTTCGCGAGAGTGTTAATCCCCAACCGCTCAGACGTGTTTAAGGTAGTCAACTAACCCCTTTTTATGCAAATCGCTAAAGTACTCGGCACAGTCGTCAGCACACACAAAACCCGCAGTTTAACCGGAGTCAAACTTTTGTTGTTGCAGTTTATCGATGCCCAAGGACAACTGCTACCCAACTATGAAGTTGCTGGAGATGTCGTTGGCGCAGGCGTTAACGAGTGGGTGCTGGTTTCAAGAGGCAGTGCCGCTCGTATTGAAAGCGGTCATGCAGAGCGTCCCTTGGATGCCCTAGTCGTGGGGATTATCGATACCGTCAATGTGGAAAATCGTCAGATTTACAGTAAAAAAGACGAATATCGAGTCAATAATTCGTGAATAAGCAAAAGGCAAGAGGCAAGAGGCAAGAGGCAAAAGGCAATAGATAAAAACTAATAGGCAACTTAAATGTGGATTAGCTTAGCTGAAAATTAGGAGGATTAAGTAATAATGGTAGCCCGCAAAGTAGCGGTTCCTCCAACTCCTCGCTCGAAAAATCGACGCGA
Source organism: Microcystaceae cyanobacterium (assembly GCA_041743025.1). Classification (GTDB taxonomy): domain Bacteria; phylum Cyanobacteriota; class Cyanobacteriia; order Cyanobacteriales; family Microcystaceae; genus JBGTNM01. The sequence continues at coordinate 5,894 of JBGTNM010000016.1, read as the reverse complement.
ACCTCAAATTGACAAACGTGCTTATGTGCATTCTTTCTCCAACTTAATGGGAGATGTCAAAGTCGGAGCAGGTGCCGTAATTGCCCCTAGCACTTTCATTCGAGCTAATGAGAGTGCGCCTTTCTATATTGGCGAAGCCACCAACATCCAAGATGGGGTAGTCATTCGCGCACTAGAAAAAGGTCGTGTCGTGGGAGACGACGGACAAGAATACTCCGTTTGGATAGGCAAACAGAGTTGCATTACCCATCTAGCGCTGATTCACGGGCCCGCTTATATCGGAGAAGGGTGTTTTATTGGCTTTCGTTCGACCGTCTTTAATGCCAGAATCGGTCAGGGCTGTATTATCATGATGCACGCACTGATTCAAGATGTGGAAATACCCCCTGGCAAATACATCCCATCAGGAGCGATCATAACCAACCAACAACAGGCCAATCGCCTGCCAAACGTGACCGAGAGCGATCGCGCCTTTGCCCGTCACGTCGCCCAAATCAACGAAGCGTTGCCCGTTAGCTATCCAGATAGCGAGCAGCAAGAGCCAGCTATTCAAGGCGTTAATGAGACTGACTATAAAAATTTGGTGACCCCTATGAGTTTAAACCCAGAAACCGTAACCCAAGTACGCTCCCTCCTCGCTCAAGGCTGTACCATCGGAGCCGAACACGCCGATGCTCGTCGTTTTCGTACCAAGTCGTGGTTGACGGCGGGAACCTTTAGCGGCGGACTCAACCAAGTGCTAGCTAGCTTAGAAGCCTGCCTGCAAGAGAATCAAGGAGAATATGTCCGCTTGTTAGGCATTGACTCCCAGGCGAAACGCCGGGTGTTAGAAGCGATTGTGCAGCGTCCTGAAGATACCTCCGGCTCTCCCACGCGCACGACAACCCCTAGTTATGCCACCAACGGACACACTTCGAGTAGTCAGACGAGCCACAACGGCCCGCCAAGTGCCGACATCGCCTCGCAAGTGCGATCGCTCCTAGCACAAGGCTGCAAAATCGGTATGGAACACGCCGATGCTCGCCGCTTCCGTACTAAGTCCTGGCAAAGTTGTCCGACCATTGACAGTACCCGCGAATCGGAAGTCATTGCCGCTCTAGAAGCTTGTGTAGCCGAACACCAAGGCGAATACGTGCGCTTGATTGGCATCGACCCATCGGCTAAGCGGCGCGTCACCGAAACGATCATTGCGCGTCCGGGAGAAGTTCCCAGCCTCAAATCGAACGGAACGGGAAAAGCGAGCTACAGTAACCCTCCTGGTGAGCGAACTACCCCGACGAGCGGCCAACTGAGTGCTGAGGTGATGGCTCAAGTGCGATCGCTCCTAGCACAAGGCTGCAAAATTGGCATGGAACACGCCGATGCTCGCCGCTTCCGTACCAAGTCCTGGCAAAGTTGTCCGACCATTGACAGTACCCGCGAATCGGAAGTCATTGCCGCTCTAGAAGCTTGTGTCGCCGAACACCCAGGCGAATACGTGCGCTTGATTGGCATTGATCCCTCGGCTAAGCGGCGCGTCACCGAAACGATTATTGCGCGTCCGGGTGGCAATTCTGCCAATGGTTCAGGAGCTAAAGCTGCTCAAAAAACGACCCAGACTGACCACAGTCCCCACCCTAAAAGTGCTAGTGTTGGCAGTCACCGCTTAAATGCCGAGGCGATGGCGCAGGTGCGATCGCTCCTCACCCAGGGACTAAAAATCGGCACCGAACACGCTGACAAACGGCGTTTTCGTACCAAATCTTGGCAAAGTTGCTCTACCATCGACAGCAGCCGGGAATCGGAAGTAGTGGCCGCCTTAGAAACCTGCCTGTCTGAACATCAAGGCGAATACGTGCGTTTGATTGGCATCGATCCGTCTGCCAAACGGCGCGTCACGGAAACCCTCATTCAACGTCCCTAGATTTAGTGAACAGTGAATAGTGAATAGTGAAGAAAAGTCACTGAATAACTATTAACCATTAACTATTAACTATTAACTGACTTAATATGCACCTACTGCCCGTCCGACCGCCTACTCATCTCGATATTTATGTGATTGGTGATGTCACCATTCATGAAAGGGCAGTAGTTGCAGCCGGAACGGTTCTCCAGGCAACCCCAGGCAGCCGCATCGTTATCGGTGAAGGAGCTTGCATCGGCATGGGGTCTATTCTCACTGCCTGTCAAGGAGAAATTGAGGTAGAAGCCGGAGCAATTTTGGGGGCAGGAGTGTTGGTGGTGGGGAACAGTAAAATTGGGCAAAATGCCTGTGTCGGTTCGGGAACAACTATTTTTAATAGCTCAGTTGAGCCGATGGCGCTTGTCCCTGCGGGTTCTCTGATGGGAGATAGCTCTCCTGCATTCGTATGCGAGGAAATAGACTCAGACACGGTTAATGGTTCTCAAAACAAACCCGAATTAATTAGCGAGGAAGTTCAAGTTCCTGTCAGCGAAACTGAGGCGGCGGCAGCAGAAACGCATAAAACTGCCGAATCACCACCTGATTCAATAAAAATGCCAGTTATCGGTCAAGTGTACATCAAGCAAATGTTGTACACTTTGTTTCCTGAACGGCAGGCATTTAATCGTTCTCAAAACCCAGAGCAAACCGATAGTTAAACCGCAGGATTTAACGACCTACAAAAACATCAGATTCACTTGAAATTGCTACTCGCTAATGTCTGGCAATTCGTCAGTGATTCTTAATAATATTCTAAGTAGGGGCATGGCAATGCCATGCCCCTACACCCCTTAATTGCCATGCCCCTACACTCCTTTGTTTTGGGTCACGGCCATTCAGACAGATATTTTTTGTCCTGTACAGAGAAAATCATTAGGATAGTTAATCAGTATCCTTAAAAATCCCAATTAAATTTACTAAGTAAAAAAGAAAATTTCTTTAAATTAATCTAAAGTTTTGTGATACGATAAAACACGAAAAACAAAATAGTCAAGCTGACGGTTGGCAACTCAAGCTCTCCGACATCCGAAGACGTTAATAAAGTAAAGTTTCATGCCGCCTTAGACGTGAAAACTCAAGCATTTACCTATTGAGGAATGACTAAATGGTACAAGCTAAATCAAAAGGGTTCCAGGCTGGCGTAAAAGACTACCGCCTGACCTATTACACCCCCGACTACACCCCCAAAGACACTGACCTGCTCGCCTGCTTCCGTGTAACCCCTCAACCGGGTGTTCCTCCTGAAGAAGCCGGGGCAGCCGTTGCCGCAGAATCCTCTACCGGAACTTGGACAACGGTTTGGACAGATAACCTGACCGACCTTGATCGCTACAAAGGACGCTGCTACGACATCGAAGCCGTTGCCAACGAAGACAACCAGTATTTCTGCTTCGTTGCCTATCCTTTGGATCTGTTTGAAGAAGGCTCAGTCACCAATATTCTGACCTCTATTGTCGGCAACGTGTTCGGATTTAAGGCCCTACGCGCTCTGCGTCTAGAAGACCTCCGCATTCCCGTTGCTTTGCTCAAAACCTTCCAAGGGCCGCCTCACGGTATCACCGTCGAACGCGATAAATTGAACAAGTACGGTCGCCCTCTGCTCGGTTGTACCATTAAACCTAAGTTGGGCCTGTCGGCAAAGAACTACGGTCGTGCCGTTTACGAATGCTTACGCGGTGGTTTGGATTTGACCAAAGATGACGAAAACATCAACTCTCAGCCGTTTATGCGCTGGAGGGATCGTTTCCTCTTCGTGCAAGAAGCGATCGAAAAAGCCCAAGCAGAAACCAACGAAATCAAAGGTCACTATCTCAACGTGACGGCGGGAACCGTAGAAGAAATGATGAAGCGGGCTGAATTCGCTAAAGAAATCAAAACCCCCATCGTCATGCACGACTACCTTACAGGAGGGTTTACCGCTAACACCACCTTAGCTCGATTCTGCCGCGACAACGGCTTGCTGCTGCACATCCACCGCGCCATGCACGCTGTTATTGACCGTCAGAAAAATCACGGCATTCACTTCCGCGTCTTAGCCAAGTGCTTGCGGATGTCCGGTGGCGACCATCTGCACTCCGGTACGGTTGTCGGTAAATTAGAAGGTGAACGAGGCATTACGATGGGCTTTGTTGACCTCATGCGCGAAGACTACGTTGAAGAAGACCGCGCTCGTGGTATCTTCTTTACTCAAGACTGGGCTTCTATGCCTGGGGTATTCCCAGTCGCTTCTGGTGGGATTCACGTTTGGCATATGCCAGCCTTAGTCGAAATTTTCGGTGATGATGCTTGCTTACAGTTTGGTGGCGGAACTCTCGGACACCCCTGGGGTAATGCACCCGGCGCAACCGCCAACCGCGTCGCTCTCGAAGCTTGTGTCCAAGCGCGTAACGAAGGACGTTCCCTCGCTCGTGAAGGTAACGAAGTCATCCGTGAAGCTTGCCGTTGGTCTCCCGAATTAGCGACAGCTTGCGAACTGTGGAAAGAAATCAAGTTCGAGTTTGAAGCGATGGATACCATCTAATCAGTCAACAGTTATCAGTGAACAGTTATCAGTGAAAGATTGATACCATGATTAGGAAGTCGAAATAATACTTCGCTATCGTAAATCTCAACTTAATATTACTGATAAATAAATAACTGATAACTGAAAAAATGTATCCCAAAAAAGTCGCACAAGATACGGCGAAAGTTCTGCAAAGTTACCTGACTTATCAAGCTGTTCGTACCATTATTGACCAATTGTCGGAAACCAATCCGACTCAGGCAATTTGGCTAAGTCAGTATAGCGATCGCCATAAAATTCAAGAGGGAGAAATCTACCTTGAAGGCTTAATGGCAGAGAATAAAGAACTAGTATTGCGAATCATGACGGTTCGAGAATATCTAGCCGAAGCCGTACTGGATTTCTTGCCAGAGATGGTACGTGCAGGCATTACGCAGGCTAACATCGAACACCGCCGTCAATTGCTCGAACGCCTTACCCAATTTTCATCACCTCCTTCAACGTCTCAGCCTGAAGCGTCGGACACTGATTTAGACAGTTCATCTCATCCCTAGTTTGTGCAACAGGAAAAAACACTCATGAAAACATTAGCCAAAGAAAAGCGTTACGAAACCCTTTCTTTTCTCCCCCCTTTAACCGATCAACAAATTGCCAAGCAGATTCAATATATGTTGGATCAAGGATTTATTCCTGCCATTGAGTTTGAAGAAAACCCCACGCCTCAACTTCACCACTGGACTTTGTGGAAATTGCCCCTATTTAATGTCTCTTCTCCGCAAGAAGTTTTGGTTGAAGTTCGCGAGTGCCGTTCTGAGTATCCCAACTGCTACATCCGCGTGATTGGGTTTGATAATATTAAACAGTGCCAAACGACGAGTTTTATCGTTTATAAGCCCACCGCTAGCCGCTATTAAGCTTGCTGCTTTTTAAAAATTTTGCCCCGTCTTAGAAGATTGGGGCAATTTTTTGCTTAAAATACAGAAATTTAAAAAAATAAATTTACCAAGCTATAATATTGTAACCAGACAATATTAATAGAACGAGAAACACTATTATTTATTCTTTAAGCTGCCAATATGCTATTTAATTCATATATTTTTATTCTATGCTTTTTGCCACTTTCCTTATTGATATTCTTTTATTTAGCAAAATTACGTTTAATTCGGTTATCCCTTGGCTGGTTACTCATTAGTTCTTTGCTATTTTACGCTTATGGCAATCTTTTTCCGTCACAAAATCAACCCTCAACGCCAGAATTTCTATTATTGATATTGCTTTCAGTTATTGTCAACCATCAAATAGGAACTTTAATTAATTCTACCAAACTTACCCGCGAAAAAGCTAAGCTTTGGCTGTGGATTGGTCTTGTTTTTAATATAAGTTTGTTAGCATACTTTAAATATACTAATTTTTTCGTATCTAATATTCAGTCATTTTTTAATGTCAGTT
>JBGTNM010000015.1:0-3379 GCA_041743025.1 Microcystaceae cyanobacterium | reverse complement strand
CCGTCATCCACCAGCAGGCGGTTTGACGAATCGCTAATTGGGGGTTTTTCGTTACTTTGAGCCGTTGATTGAGTTCCCGTTGAGCAATACAAGTTATCGTCTTTTTGGCGGCAGCTTGCTCCGACTCGAAAGTTGTCGGTGACATCGCTTTACCTATACACTGTTTCGTCCAGCTAGGGATGATCCCAGGTAAGACTTGCCAATCACTATACATCCCATCATTAGCTTGTTGAGGAGGCGCGGCTAGTCTTAAGGCTTCGACAAAGGCCTGAAGTTGAGACGGATTAACTTGCGCTTGTACGGCGCTTACTCCCCAGCCAGCCAGAACACACAAACTAGAAAAGATTCCTGCCTTAATCCCTTGTCTTAAACTGTTTTTCATTTCAAACACTCCTCAGTTAGCCACAGACATTGTAGCTAGATTTTAACAAAACTTAATTTAATGGGACTCTTAAATAGAGCAAGAACATCATACACCCCAACTGTTCGTTTATCTGATGAAGGAGATTCGTTGGCTAAGTCAGGCAGAACAGCTTCTGATTAAGCCGTTTTCCCCTAGCAGATAATCTCTCGAACTGGCTGTCAAAATTGACGCTCTTCAAATTAACTTAGTTGTTTCATCGCTTTGACGATGGGAACAGAAGCGATCGCTTGATCAGCTATTTTTTTTGGGGTTAAAGTTATCTCTAGTGGGAATAGGAGACAACAACTGTGCGAACGCTTCAACTATCCTCTGGACAAGCCATTCCCGTCCTCGGTCTGGGAACTTGGCGCATGGGTGAGAGCCGTCAAAACCGTCACTCGGAAATTGAGGCCTTACATCACGGGCTTTCTCTAGGGCTTTCTCTGATTGATACCGCCGAAATGTACGGCGAAGGCGGAGCGGAGGAAGTCATTGCCCAAGCGATCGCTAACTGCCGTTCAGAAGTTTTTCTGGTTAGCAAGGTCTATCCTCGCAACGCCTCTGTACGAGGAGCCATCGCTGCTTGTGAGCAAAGCCTCAAGCGGTTGAACACGGATTATCTCGATCTCTACCTCTTGCACTGGCGGGGTTCGGTGCCTTTAACAGAAACACTGGAAGCTTTTCAAACCCTGCAACAGTCGGGCAAAATTCGCTCTTTTGGGGTGAGTAATTTCGATGTTGAAGATATGAAAGAAGCGAGCCAATTGAAGGGGGGCAACGGAATCGTGACTAACCAAGTTCTCTACAACCTGACACGACGGGGAATCGAGTGGAATTTATTACCTTGGTGTCGGCACAGAGGCATTCCGGTCATGGCTTATTCCCCCATTGAGCAAGGACGGTTGTTAAATCACCCAACACTTAAAGCACTCGCACGAGAACGCGGGGTAACGGCGGCTCAAATGGCACTCGCCTGGTTACTCCATCAAAACGATGTCATCGTCATTGCTAAATCCAGCCGTGTTGAGCATCTTCAAGAGAATCGTGCCGCCCTCGACCTGAAATTAAGTGCAGGAGAACTGACGGCCTTGGAGACGGCTTTCCCCCTCCCGGCTCAACCAGTTCCTTTAGAGATGCTATAAATGGGGAATTCCCGATCGCATCAGCGACTTTACTTTAAAATTTTCGTCGCCAAAGGTTTATTCTCTTTTAAAAGAGGGGGCTTCGAGGCTTTCGATCTCTCTAAGTTTATTCAATAGCGTTTTTTTCACTAAATTAAACTCATTATTATCCAAATCCGCCAGAGATATTTGATTTAAGGTTTTTCGAAAATCAGCAATCACTTTTTTAGAGGCTCGTCTTTCCTGGGATCGTCCATATTTACTCAAGGTTTCGGCGATTAGTTCCCTAGTCTTCTTCAAACTGAGAGATTCATCGATGACCCGTCTGACCACGGCGGCTCGCTCTTTGAGGGTTTCCTCTTCGCTTAAGTTCAGCTTGCCTTGAGAGATTTGGGCGATCGCGCTCTACCGTCGAGTTAAGTCTGACCCCCAATTGGCTAAACTAATAGGACTTGACCCGGAGTTAGAGTCATCGCCATGACGGTTTAAGGTTATGAACATCACTTACGAACTTGACAAATGGGTTCACTCGAAATGGCAAAGAGATACGAGATTTTACACTTTGACCCTTTGCCAAAATCTATCAGGCGAGTGGATTGTCACTAAAACTTGGGGCAGTGCTATTAAAAGAGGATTTGGACAGTATCAAGATTTAGACTGTCAAGATTATCAATCTGGGTGGGAAATCTACCAGAAATTGCAACAACGCAGGCAAAAACGAGGTTATCAACGACTTGGCTGAGGCAACCCTGCCGTAATTGACAAAGCGCAAGCTGAAGACGAAGGTAGTTAGCTAACTAAAAGAATCAAAAGATTTATATGAAGACTCACTCCTCCCGCAACACTGGCACGGCTTACCTGCTGTGGCTGGCTTGTTTTCTTTCTTTTAATGGAATTCATCGAATTTATTTGAAAAAATACCCTTCTGGTGTGATTTACTTGTTCACTTTTGGCATTTTGGGGATTGGCCAATTTCTCGATTTGTTTTTTATTCCGGCTATGACAGCCGAGGCTAATCGTCGCCATCAGTTGGTTGAGGATAATTTAACCGTTAATGTTCGTCAAAGATTAACCCCTGGAAGGCTTTATTCTCCGCCGATAGCGACTAAACCGGGCAATCCCTCTCAAGAAATTTTAAAGATTTTAGCTTCTGGAAAAGGTCACTCAGTTGCCGAATTAGTAGCGACAACAGGCTATCAATCTTCAAAGATTCAAAAAACCTTAACTTCTCTCGAAGTTGAAGATCTTGTCAGAGCCTATATTGATGACAAGGGACGAATTATTTATTTAATTAATTGAACAATTGCTCTAGGTTTGGGTTAACAATAAGTTTTAAGGGTGAGGGGGAGCGCCCAAGTAGCGATCGCCTATGCGAGAAAAATAACTGAGAAAGATGTTAATGTTATTCTGGGTTAAGCCATCAGGCAATAGAGTGATCGCTTGATTTAGCGAAGACAGTAGACGAGTTGCTCAATCACCGTTGTTTAACCTTTCCACTTAGGAGAAGAGGGATAATATGACAATTACTCTCAATCACACCATCATACCTGCCCATGACAGGGAGGCATCAGCCCAGTTCTTTGCCCAGATTTTTGGACTCAAGGTTGAGTCGCCTGTCGGTTATTTTGCGGCTGTACAAGTTAATGACACTCTAACACTTGACTTTGCGGATCAGGAAGAATTTGAGCCGCACCATTATGCTTTCCATGTCAGTGACTCCGAATTTGAGTCCATCTTCGCACGAGTCAAAGAGGCAGGTCTTTCTTATAGTAGCGACCCGATGCACCAGAACCCAGGCCAGCTTAACCATAGAAAAGGAGGTCGTGGCTTTTATTTCCTCGACCCCAACGGTCAT
>JBGTNM010000014.1:0-20733 GCA_041743025.1 Microcystaceae cyanobacterium | reverse complement strand
ATGACCGTTGGGGTCGAGGAAATAAAAGCCACGACCTCCTTTTCTATGGTTAAGCTGGCCTGGGTTCTGGTGCATCGGGTCGCTACTATAAGAAAGACCTGCCTCTTTGACTCGTGCGAAGATGGACTCAAATTCGGAGTCGCTGACATGGAAAGCATAATGGTGCGGCTCAAATTCTTTCTGATCCGCAAAGTCAAGTGTTAGAGTGTCATTAACTTGTACAGCCGCAAAATGACCGACAGGCGACTCAACCTTGAGTCCAAAAATCTGGGCAAAGAACTGGGCTGATGCCTCCCTGTCATGGGCAGGTATGATGGTGTGATTGAGAGTAATTGTCATATCATCCCTCTTCTCCTAAGTGGAAAGGTTAAACAACGGTGATTGAGCAACTCGTCTATTGGCTTTGAGGTCTTTTTCTCTATCCTACTCATCAGTCCACAGTTTTGAGAAGCATAATTTAGTAAATCTAAGCATCTTGTTGATAAGCATCTCTAAGTTAAATACAATATAAGTAGTCGTGCAAAATAAATTTCCTAGTGGAGAAAGGCAAGAGGCACTCTTGCAAAAGGCAATAGGGATATCAAGATGTGTAATTAATTTTGCTTAGGTACTTAATTGTCTGTTTTATGAAAAATTAGTTTTTATCTTTTACTGATGCTTTAGAAGCTTTTCGTACTGCTATGTCTTTCCGTTTCTTTGATTGGCTCACCCATAATAGGGATGTGTTTACCTCTTACAAAGCAAGTTTAGGCTTTGTTTGGGCTTGATTTTTGTTTAAGTCCCACTAAGGTCAAACTTGTTGGAATCCGTTGCCAAGGTTGAGATTGAGCCATTCTTCACCTATCGACTGTCAAACTCAAATGACGCAAGTCATTTGAGCGGTAATCGTTGGAATCCAGGTAAATAGGAGCTTTCAGACAAATTTCCTGAAGCGGGAAAACCCGCAACCAGTTGTTATAAATAACCCTGCGTCCGATACCACGCCACCGTATCTTGCAACGTTTCCCGTAACGGGCGAAAAGTAGCCCCTAACTCTCGTTCAGCTTTGCTAGAGCTTAAATTCGCTTTTTCCAATAGAGTTTGAATGCCACTCAGGGGCATCGGGTTCACCCCGCCCGTCCAACCTGCCCAGGTTTCTAACAACCAAGCGATCGCTAGTGCCATCTGATCGGGAAGAGTTATACGGGGAGCTTTCACGCCTGAAATAGCTTCGAGCCCTAAAGCAATATCTTTCATGGTTGCTAGTTGCCCCGTCACAATATAACGTTCACCTCGGATACCTTGATCGGCTGCTGTAACCATAGCTGCGGCTACATCTCGCGCATCCGCCAAAGAAGCCCCACCGTCAATTATGCCTGGTAGTTTACCCGCCAATAAATCTAAGATTAGTTGTCCGGCGGAAGTGGGTGCGGCATCTCCAGGTCCCATCATCCAACCGGGCAAAATCATCACCGCATCCATTCGGCTAGTTTCTAGAAAACGATAGATTTCTTGTTCTGCCAGCACCTTGGTTTTGAAATAGAGGTTCTTTTCAGCAAATTTACTGTAAGCGGCTGTTTCCGTTACAGCTTGGTGTGGATTGGTCTGAAGTACCCCGCTGGATGAGGTGAAAACCGTCCGTGTTACCCCCCATGCCTCTGCCGCTTGCAAAAGCTCAATCGTGCCATCTACATTAATCCGCTTCATAGTTTCCCAGTGATTACCTGGTTGGTAATACTCCCGAAAAAAGGCGGCGGTGTGAAACACTACATCAATCCCTTTTAGTTCCTCAGCAAAGGCTGACACCTTCTCCATATCACCCTGAATCAATTGCACCCCACTGTCTCCCAGGAAGCGTTGGGCTTTATTGATCGAACGCACCAAAGCTTTTACCTGCCATCCCCGCGCGACGAGCGATCGACATAGATTACTACCCAGTAGACCTGTTGCTCCAGTCACAAAGGCTGTTTTGTTACTCATGAGATATACCTCCTGCTGATGGAATTGCTTGTAGGGTTTGCCCGAACTTTGTTAATGTGAGTTATTATTCACATTATTTTTATATAATATGAGCAAAAACTCACATTGTCAAGACCCCAAGGATAAACCGGAAAAGTCGCCAATTTTAAAGAATGACGAGCCGATAGCTCTCAAAAACCGCCGCAGTCCAACAGGAGAACGCGGTCGGCAAAGGCGCGATCTGATCCTAGACACTGCTGCCGATTTGCTGTCCACAGGCGGAGCAGAAGCAATTAATACCAACGCCTTAGCTGATCGAGCCAATATCTCGGTCGGATCGGTGTATCAGTATTTCTCTAACAAAGGGGCGATTCTAACTGCTTTAGGGGAGCGATATATGCAACAACTGACCAGCAATACAGTTGCCGCTCTCCAACAGGATGTATCTGGACTGGATTTTGCGGCGATAGTCGATCGGACAATTGATCCGATGATTGCTTTTGAGCGCAGACATCCAGCCTTTAGTCATTTAAGTTCGGGACAGGATAGGGAAGGAATTTTAGCTAGAGGGATCAAACAAATCGATCAAGATATCCTGGCAACCATCCACGATTTACTCCTGAGAGTTTGTCCCGATTTAAACCCCATTCTGAGTTGGCAGGTTGCACGAGTGACAAAAGCCCTGTACAAGGGCATGAGTTATTTAATTCAACAGGAACCAGAGATTGAGAAGGTGGGGGGAAATGTTGATGCCATGATTATTGACATGAAGCAGATGATGGTGGCTTATCTAGAAAAACGGTTGGGGTGAATAATGGAGGGAGCAACGCAATTTTGTGAGGTGCTGAAAATTGGTGATATATCTCACCTAGATAATTAGCGATCGCTACTGAAAAAAGGTGAAAACAGAAAAATAAAGACCCAGTTGTTGAGAATTAATGGTATTTATTGAGAATGTGTCCGAAGCTTTATGTCAGGGAGCGAGTGAGGAATTACAAATGTGTCCGAATTGGACACAAATACTTCCCACATCAGAATATCAGATTCGACTTCTGACGAGTCTTGAGCCAGAACAACAACTTTAAGCGTGGACACAAGCTGGGGTAAGGGAAGCGAAGCTGCTATAGAGTGCAAACTAGAACACTTGTCCTAAAATTTGGCTGATTCAAAACCCCCAAACCCTTATTCTCTCGTTCAATTTGAGGTCAAATCCCAATCAACTCGAACAAGATTAACAAAGGCTGGAATGCTTGCTACATAAGCTTTTTTCTTCCTACTTTGCACTCTATAGCAGCTTCGCTTCCCTTACCCCATGTATCCCCATCTCGATGTTCTACCTCTTCTAAGAGAAAACAATAGGTAGAGCGAGTATCTACTCCTGCCAGCACAGGATGATTCTGATTGAACAGTTCATCGATGGCTGCCATCCGATAAGGCTTGTTGAGCAATATTCTTTTGTTGATAAAGAATTTTACGGCTTACCTGCTCTTCTCTGGCGATATGGCTGACTGTCTCTTGTTTTGAGATAACTTTCACCGCTAATTCTTGACGATGGGGAGGCTTAAGATGAGAAGCAACAGAAGAAGTAGAATTCACTCTATTAACTTACACTTTTAGGAAAATCATCGCTATTATAGCTTATTATCTTGAATCAGAGATTGGAGCAAACTAGCAAGCAAATGTACTGCTTAAACGACTAATTTCCGGCAAAGTGTTACCCGACTTTGAACAACGCCGCCACGTCGATGCGCTCGGCACTCTGCCTTCCATTGGCAACGAATCAGGGCGGCGCTCTGGAGAACCCGCCTCAGACCACGCTGCCGTCACGGCTTTATTTGAGCTTTAGAAGGTCAGTTATGGGAATTTCTTGCCTAATAAAACGCTAAGTTTTCTAATTTGTTCGCGTAGATCTTTTTGGCAATGAAAGGTAAAAACCTTGTATCTCGTATGCCACTCCAAGTTCTCTCGTTGAACCCGATCGCGTTGTTGTTGTTCGGGACAATCGTGGACTGAGCCATCGCAGAAAATCGCTATCTTCGGTTGATGATAGACGAAATCTGGTTTACACTCAGCATCGGGAAAATAAGCCTGAGCTTGGTCGGGCAAAGGCAATCCAGAAGACTGAATGGCTTCTAAAACGAGTCTTTCGTATTCCGAGTTAGGATCGCTCTGTTGAAGGAGAAGTTGATAAGAATCATCTCGATTTTCCGCTTGGGGACAGGTTAACTGACTTTGAGTAAGCTGTTCGAGAAAATTCTTAATCAGATAGCGATTAAGATAGGGATGGTCAAACTGGTTTTGATAAGACAGCAAACATTCATAACAAGCTTGGGTACAACTGGACTTATCTTGCTTAAAGTGACAAATATCGAGAGCTTCATGGGCTAACTCGCGAAAAGCTTGTGGGTTGTCCAGAATTTGAGATAGTACTCCTGCGCCGCCTTCAGAAGCTTCCCAAAATAAGAGATGTTTTCCCTCTCCCAAGCGTTCAGAAGCCAGTTCATCGGCTTCTAACTTGTAATAAGCTTGAATAGCTCTCAGGAGAGTATATTGCAAGGTCGTCAAAAATTCTAGCGTTTGAGAATCGGGAAGTTGTTGAGGTTCAATCACTAAAATGTTACAGGTATCAGATACCACAAGATTAACTCCCGATTGGAGGGTGTCAGAGGCGTTAGTAAAATTGGGATCGCCCCATTCTCCCGTCTGAGTATCAAGTTTAAAGCCGATTTCTTGATTGCGTCGCAATCCTCGATTAATCCGCCGAATTTGAGCGGTTTCCCCATAGCATAATTTGAGAAGTTCTGTTCCATCGGCGGCGGTCACCAAAGCTTCTCGACGCTTATGGGAGTCATAGCGGAAATGGGTAGTGATATTGTACCCATACTTGAGGCGTTCTTCCTCATCACAAGTAATGCGTTCCCGCCGTCGAGTAATCATCGTATCGAGATTGAGAACGTAGTAAAGGCGATCAGCAAGTCTTATTCCGCAGTTTTCACAAGTATCACGCTCAGCGTGAGTCCCTGAATGAAAATAGCCACATTGGGAACAACTGGAAATCCTCTCGTATTGAACCCCTTTCGGAGAAACTCTCGTTTTGGCAATCTGGAACTTACTCCCTTCGTAATAGACAATATTTCTGGGGGCTAATTCCCGAATGGCCACTATCCGAGGACGAGACAGGAACTCTCCTTGATCTCCGGCGGGAATAAAGCTGCGGACAGGAAGGCGAGGGAAATTAAATCCGGGCAAAAATCCTTCACTGGCAAAGTAGCGATAGGGATAAAATTCAAACTCACTTTGAGAACGTCCCTTACTCCCTTGTCCGACTAATAAATTTCGTTGTCGTTTAGCATCAATTTCTAATTCTTCTGCCCTTTTTTTGTCTTCATCACTAATACAACCTTTGACGGCTCGATCTATGATTTCACGGGCTTGGGCTAACTGAAGCGTTGCTTCTTGATACAACCTACGCCAGCGATCGCAAGCTTGATCAAAAGCAGAGAGCGCACTTTCGAGTTTTTGTTTGACCCAATCGGGGCTATACCAACGGGTGCGATTGAGGTCACTTTGACAAAAGACATCACTGAGAATGTTTTGGGCATCCTGGAGGCATTTTTTGAGCGTTTCAGGGTTTAAAGTGAGTTGTTGCTGAATTTCCTCTTTAAGAGGGTAGCTGTCAACATCTAGATTGAGGATTTGATTCAGGGAATTTCCCAGATCTACCCCTGTATGGGAGAGCCAAAGAGAATAAAGATGAGATTGTACCAAGTCGGGATTAGCTAATTCTAGTTTTGGCGGGACAACGACTCCCGATACCATCTGCGCCTGTCGTTGGTAAAAATATTGGTCATGTCCACTCCCATAGGAAGCATAGGCGATTACCAGGGCTTCCTGTCCGCCTCGTCCTGCCCGTCCGCTACGTTGTGCATAATTAGCCGGAGAAGGAGGCACATTTCGCAAATGAACGACACTCAAATCGGCGATGTCAATGCCTAATTCCATTGTCGGAGAGCAAAATAAAGCCGCTAAATCTCCCTGGCGGAATTTTTCTTCTCTTTCTTGGCGTTTGGCATTAGGGACTTGGCCTGTATGTTCCCGCCCTTCCATTTTCTGGATGGTTTGTGCTTGCTGTTCGTAAAATGATTGGAAAAAGGAGTTTACCTCTTGGGTGGCAAGATTGCTGCCCTGAAGCCGCTTACTGTTGGTGGGATCGAGTCCAATTTGATTGACTTTCTGGGATTTCCAACGTATCGAGTCGATGCGTAACTGGTATTCTATTCCTTCGCATTTGAGATAGCCACAATCGCTCAAGACCTTCACTAGCGACTCGATTAGGGCGTTATAGTCACTTTCCGTTAGAGCATAATTCCAAATTGCGTCGGATCGCAAATATCGAGCGACCTTGCTGCGTGTTGTAAGTTTAACTCCGCCTCGCAACTGAGGATCGTTGAGATGAGAGGCTTTGGCTGCCGGAGGGAGGTATTCGTTGTCATCAAATTTCCATGTTTTATTGATGGCTTGATTGACTTCCCGCTGTAATTCTTTAAGGCGTATGGGCTGGAGCAGGGCGGCATCAATGGCTAATTTCTTTCTGAGTTGGTCTAGGACGGCGATCGCAGCTTGGAGGCGTTGGGCTGGGGTGGATTGCAAGAGGATGGGATTAGGATGTTTTTGCCAAGGACTCTGAGCTTGGCAGACTTCTTCTAGTTGAGCGTATTCGATAGTTAGTAAGCCGCATTGCTCTAAATTAGGTTGAACAATTCGCCATCCTCGCTTCAAATCTTCATAAAGGCGATATTCAATCAAATGCTCAAAGGCTTCTTCGTTGCGCCTTTTTCCGATGCCAAAATCGGCGGGTTGTTCGGCGTAGTCTTCTTGAGACAATCCCATTTCTTGAACGACGACTGCGGCTAATTGCTGATGGGTGAGATAGCCATTTTTTTGCAGGGCTTTATTTAAGCTGGCTCTCAAGAACGAGGTTTGGACAAAATCATTAAAATGACCTGCTTGCAGGGATGCGTCTTGTCGATTGTCTGTAAAGCTCAGGATTTTGGCGGCTGTGGGCTTAATTTGGGGATTGAGCTTGAGGCGATTGACGGTTGATAAACAAAGTAGGGTGGTGGCGGTACTGCGTCCTTCGCTGCTGAGGCGGGAGAGCTTTGTATATTCGCTCTTTTTGCGATCGTAAACAACACCACAATCAAGGCAAGTTAGGAAGGGTTTGGGAATAAACCAACAGCGGACAGGCTGAAGGGAATCGTTTTGGCTAGTTGCCCCTGTGGGAATCGTGCCATTGGGATAGATGTAGAGTTCTTGGGGAATAAACTGAGCGAATTCTTTCTTAATTTTCCGACCGCTTTTATTCTGGCGAAACCAATTGTCGGGCAAGCGATCTTCATCGTGAATATCCCACAATTCTGGTTCATCAAGGGTTAGGTAGCCTTCGGCAATATCCTCATTGTCTTCGTCGATCGCGGTCGGGATGAGGGGGGTAACTTGATGTTTTTCTGCGTCGTAGCGAACGACATAGTAGTCGTGACCGCATTCGCGACAGAAGACGAGGGGAAACAAGAGGCGATCGCCCGTTGTTTTGTACTGACCTTCTAGGGTTAATGCTCGTTGGGGGTGGGGTTCGAGGGTTGCATAGACACTGCCCCCTTGGGAAATGAATTGGTGGAGACGAAAGGGAAGCCCCTTGGCTTTTGCTCCTTTTCCGTCGTGGGTATTTAGTTGGCTACTCCACAGCAACATTCCCCGCAGGATTTCTAGGCAGGATTGGGGATCGCTGTCGGTGGCTTGGGCTAATTGTTCGGCTCCTTCTCTAAGAGAGATGGGCGTTCGGCGTTTGAGGTAGCCGCTGT
The DNA here is from genome assembly GCA_041743025.1 of Microcystaceae cyanobacterium. Classification (GTDB taxonomy): domain Bacteria; phylum Cyanobacteriota; class Cyanobacteriia; order Cyanobacteriales; family Microcystaceae; genus JBGTNM01. The sequence continues at coordinate 12,934 of JBGTNM010000014.1, read as the reverse complement.
CTTCTTCTAGCCCGAAGGTCATTTCGATCCACGCGCTGAGGGGATGTTGTTGGAAAGCTTCGGCGGTTTGTTCGATCTCTAGGGGGAGTCCTTGCTGTAAGCTCTGTTGCAGTTCAGCGACGGTGGGATAGGGACGGGCGATCGCCTGCTCTAGGGTTTCGTCGATAACGCGATCGGGCTGGATTTCGACCCCAAAGAGTTTACTGGCAACGCCTGCGACGGTTTGTTGGCGGTTGTCGCGAGTGCCTTCGGTGGACATGGTGGCAGATGTGCCGATGCAGAGTAAGGGCTTGCCGCAGCGTTGTTTGAGTTTGCGGATAACTAGGGCGACATCTGCGCCTTGGCGACCGCGATAGGTGTGCAGTTCGTCTAGTACCAAGAATTTGAGGTTGGGGGAGGCGACCAGTCTATCTTCATGAACGCGGGTGAGCATCAACTCCAGCATCACGTAGTTGGTCAGGAGGATGTGGGGTGGGTTGTTTTGAATGTCGGTTTTTGCGTTTAAGCCTTCTTGCCCGGTATATTTGGCGACTTTAATGGGGCAGTCGGAAATATTTTCTAGAAATTTCTTGAATTCTTCTTCTTGGGAGTTGATGAGCGCGTTCATGGGGTAGACCAAGATGGCTCTAACTCCCTTGAGTTGGGGGTTTTCGAGTAGGTCGTTGATGATGGGGACGACATAGGTGAGGCTTTTGCCCGATCCGGTTCCCGTGGTCACGACATAGGGTAGGTTTTGCTGGGCTATCTGAAAGGCGCGTTCCTGATGCTCGAAGAAGTGAAAGTTGGGGAAGTATTGGGCACAGTCTGGGTGTAGGGTTCCGCGATCGATCATTTGGCTGATGCTGGCACTGCGTTTGTAGGGGGGATTGAGTTGGACGAGGGGATCTTTCCAGAGTTGCCCTTTGTCCAGTTCTTGATTGACAAAGTTTTTGATGCGGGTGTCTTTGATTTTGAGGAAGCTTTCGATGTAGTTGCGATAGTCGTCGATAACTGAGTCGCGGAGGCTGAAGATGTCGGTAGGGGTAGCGGGAGTTGGGAGTGAGGAGTCGGGAGTTGGAGGGGATGTTTCTGTTGTGTGATAGGTAGTTGAGAACTCTTTGGCGGATTTTACTGGGGGTTCGGTTGTTTTCCCTTGGCGTTGATGGATATAGCTGGTAACTTGTTCTCTGAGGCGATCGCTTAAGGTTTCGATAGCAAAAATCTGGTCTAGCTCGCATTCAAGGGGCAAACTCGTAAATAATGCGTCTATTTCTCCCCTATCGAGATTATCGACTCCTGTTGCGTCGAGTTTTTGGAGTCCCATGGCGATGAGGGTGGCAGCAGGGGCGATCGCTTGTTGACCCTTAGCAAGAATTTCGGAGAGGCGCATAGGATAGAGCGGGGGATTTGACTTCTGCTCTAAGTGTTCCCATGTTCTCAGAGAAAATTACAGTCAAAAATAAAATACACACACCAATGCTAGGCAAACATTTAAGACAAGATTAACGATCATCTAAACATGAACGACTGGTTGACGATTTTCCAAGGGATGATAATGTAATATCATTAATCTGTCAGCATTCAAGGTTTTAATTGCATAAGCACGACCTGTGAGATCGCTAAATTCAACTTCAAAGACATTGGGTTCATATTCTTCAACAATGGTTCCTACTTGCCCTCGATATAATCCCATTTCTGGAAGGTCTTCTAAGAGTGCTACGACATCGAGTAATTTCATTCTTTTATCTCCTAAAGGATATAACAAGTAACTAGGCGAGGGAAATTTTCAGAATTTCGGATTATCCAAACACTATGAATAGTAGCTGTTTTGTTGCCATGAGTCATCGGAAAGTCAATCGTGTAATTCTGTCCATATTGATTGCGATTGTCAGGGATTGCATCATAAGATTTCACTGCTTCCAAGAGTGCATTTTTTAAGTTTTCTAGATGTTCAATGGTTAAACCGAGAGCAGATTTGAATACACGAGCTTTATGTTGTCCTTCTGCATGGCTAAAATTAAGACAGTAACCCGCTAACTTACTATCGTCTATATAGGCGTTGTCGGGGTTGGAAAGTTTCATGTTAAGCTCTTTATAGGCTCTCCTAATACCCTATCCTATCTTAGACGACTAGGACTCTGGACGTTGTAAGGATTTTAGTCATTGCATTTGAATTTGTCTATCTCGAAAAGTGCTGTAAATAGATTCTCCATTTTTTAAGGTATAGATGTTTAGCCCACTACTAAGAAAATTGAAGCAATGATTTGTTGAGGTCAATGGTAATCATATTTTTTACCAAGCTCTTTGTTCAAATAGGTTTTGTAATTTCTAGATAAATCTGATTCAGCTTCTATACAACCAATAAAATCTGACCAGTTCTCTATTTGACTTTCTGAATCTTCTTTTTGAATATCTTGACATTCAGGGGAAGAATAGCGTTTTTTTAAAAGCTTGATAAAATCCACGATCAAAGATTGTGCTTCTTCTGGTAATTCGTTAATGTCACGTTGTATCTGCTCAATATTAGCCATGATTTTTATGTCAATGATAGTAAGTGATTACTGCCGAATCAGGGGACGATTGAGCTAACTCTTCTCTTAATCCTTGTCCGATATAAAATTTTAACAAGGCTTCTAACGGCATTTCTTTTCTATCGGCTATTTGTCGAAGAGATTCTAGAGTATCTTTGGGAATGGAAATTGATACCTTTTCTGAAGGACGATGTTCGATTTTGAGGATAATTTCTTCGTTAGGATTGTTCATATAAGTTTTTCTCTTGGCGATATCTCCCTTTTTTAGAAGTATTAAATGGGTTCTCCATCTTCTAAGGTATAGATATCTGGTTCATCATTTAAAAAGTCAAAAGAGTGACCTTTTTGGGCTAAGTTTATAATATCTCTTGTGTTGACTTGACGATCGCTAAAAAATAATTGCTGTTCAAATGACTGGCGTTCTTCTTCAGACAGTGAATGAACAATTGAAATTAAAGATTCTACTAATTGTCGATTCATGGTTAACCTCAACAACTCCGTTGTCTAATATCCCATCATATCCCATGCGGCTAGGACTAGGCGTTGGGTGCGGTATTCGCCGTATTTGCGGGTTTCGTTGTTTTTGAGGACGCGGAAGGTTTCGGAGGGGAAGTCTGCGCCATAGACATCGGCGGGATCGAGGATGTACCGGAGTTCGTCGCGGGTTAAGCCGTAGAGTTTGGCGAATTTTGCGTCTAGTTCGGCTCGGAGGGTGGCGCGTCGGGTTTCGTCCCAGATGAAAGGTTCGCTGTGGTATCCCATGTCTTCAGCGAAGGGTTTCATGTCATAAGCGGTGTAAACCATTTCTAGGACTCGACTGCTGATAAATTCGATATCTTCTTCAGTGTACCAGTCTGGGGGGATAACGGGGAGTTGTTTGACGATGAAAAAATTTAGAGATGTTCCTCCTATTTTCTGTCTTGCTATGAAGTCAAAGCAAATGCTATTAAGACAGGCATAAAAACAAGTTAATGATTTTACATTTTTCTGAGTACTTATTAACAAAGGAGCCTTATTGCTAATAGCATTTTTAGGCAAAATACCAGAAATAAATGTCCGTTCATCTGTCGATCTGCAAACATCTCTAAACCCAATTAACCATTCTTTATTCCACTTGCCTGCTAGTTTATTTTCTACCTCAGACTTATTAACCCAATAGCGAGGTTGAACGGTGAAATCGCGATCGCACTTTTGCTCTAAACTCACATCCTGACAATCCAACCCGTCATAACTTGCCCAACGGTGATCGAACTGGTGGAACATCTTGGCTTCGTACAATGGCACTAACCCCGTTCCTGCTGAGTTACGAAATAACCCACTGTCATTACTCATGTGGAACATCGCCATAAACGAAATACCCCAAGGATTAGCACCTGTTTTTTCATTCTCTAAAACAGGAATGCGCTGATAAATCTTCTTGGTTAGCTCTGCATCTAACTTAGTCCGAAATACAGGGCAAGTTAAGGTATTGGGATTCATTAAGGCAATATCTTGGGGAGATAACTTGAAAACTCTAGACTTATCTTCGATTTGTCTGGGTTGAGTCAGAAAAAAGGAAAAATCAGTATTTGGAGTCACTTTCCCGCTAACTCCTAGCAAAGAGAATTTCATGCGACTATCAACAGCAGAAAATAGCTTTTCTCTATTCTCAAAATCATAGAGACTGCTTAAATGTTGTTGTTGAACAAGATCGCCAAAAAAATTCTGACAAGTCGCATCCGTCGCAATCCCCGTTGGAACAATTACCCCAACCCTTCCATCCGCATTAATCAGCTTTCTAACCGTTTCTGCAAACACCGCATAAGTATTAATATCCCCCTTGCTGGTTAACGGAAACCGCGCCGATTCACGGATAAACTTACCCTGCGCCTCAGCATCATGCTTCGCATCCTCAAAATCCCACATAAGCTTAGGATTATCCTGTGCTAATCGCTTAATCAACCGTTCCCTTGCCGCTTTATTGGGAGCATGGGCGATATTCTCATCCTTAGACGCAAAAAACTCCTTTTCCTGTAACTTAATACGCTCCCAAGGCGGATTACCCAAAACACAATCAAAACCCGACTCCCCACCAAAAACCTCTGGAAACTCCAAACACCAATGGAAAAACCGCTTTTCCTGTGCCAGCTTATTCGTCGCCTTAACTACCGCCTCAGTGCTTGCATTACCCTGCAACAACCGATGTAACGCCTCAGTCGTCGGCAACAACTGCAAACTCCCCTCAGTCAACGGCATAAAAAACGCCGCTGTCCAAAGATTACACGCCGAATAATCCCGCCACCAACCCTGATTATCCACCCCATGACGGCTGAAATATTCCTCCTTCTTGCGCTTAATATCCTCCGCCGTCGCTTCAGGAATATCACCCAACGCCTGCCAATCTAGCGCATAGCGATCCAACTCCTCCTCCAACACATCAAACACAGACAACTGACGATTAGCGACTGCTTCTCTCTCCCGTTTATTACGACTTTTCAGTTTCGTTGCCAGCGATCGCTCATCCCCCGTCACTGGCTTAAACGCCCCCTCTGGAATCCCCTCCTTCAAGACCGAAATATCCAACACCCCCACCAAAGAATTCCCGCACTTAATCCGGTGATCGAGAAAATTAAGCGGAAACCCCTTGCAAAACCCCTCAATCCACAACGCCACCCGACACAGATCCACCGCCAATGGATTCAGATCAACCCCATAGATGCAATGCTGAATCACATCCCGAATCGCCTGACTCATCGGCTCAGGAGACGGCTGCATTTCCCCCGTCCGAACGCGAGCTAACTCCCGCCCAATCCGCCGCGCCGCCGCCAACAAAAAATGCCCACTCCCACAAGCCGGATCGCAAACCCGAATACTCAGCAATGCTTCTTCTTGCGCCCGTTGTAATTCATGGAGTGAGAGCGTCTCGCTCCCTGTAATTTGATTGGTAGAGGTGTTTAGGTTGGTAGAAGTGTTTTGATTGGTAGAGGTGTTCTGGTTGGTAGAGATTTTGGGGTTGGTAGAGATTTTTTGTGTTTTAGAGAGCAAAATGCTCTCACTACGGGCGGCTTTCGCTAATTTCCCCTCAATTACAGGCATCAACGCCGACTCGATCAACTGCCCCACCAACTCCGGTCGCGTGTAATACGATCCCGTCGTTTTGCGATCGCTCCCTGCCACCAACTTAAAATAATAAATTCCGCCATTTACCAATATTTTCGGCGTAAAATCCAAAAGACTCTCATAAACACTGCCCAACTCCTCCACATCCAACGCCGCATAATTCACCCGCCGCAACTGCCCCCGATTTTCATAGAGAGAAAGATGGCGAATCGCCGAAAGCAGATCGTGATTGTCGATCGCATAGTCATCGAGGATTTTTAGCGCATTAGAGCCGAACAGATCGCCATTAAGGGGAGATAACCCCAAAAGCTCACCCCGCCAACTCTCATCGAACAAACCAAACGTCACCCGCAACCCCTGCCAATTATCCTGAAACCCCTCTCGGCGATAACTCTTGCGTTCAGCCAACGCCCGCAAACGACTGATACTGTAATAATCGTTATAAATCCGCGACTTTTCCGCATCTTCCCCCGCCAATAGCAAATTCCGAGATTCCGCCACCATCAAAAACAACAGGCGATAGATCGTCAATAACAATTGGCGGTAATACTCCTGCTCCACCAACTCCCCTCGGATAACCGCCTCCCGCAAACCCTCATTCTGGGGATGTTGCAAAAATCCACTGCCGAGGAGCATCAACGCCTGTTCGACCCCATCCCGCAGGCGATCGCGCACCCGTCCCCCCTGTTCCACTGCCTCGCGATGGTAGAACTCCAACAGACAACCATCCACATCCTCGATCCCATCTGGTAGGCGAGTGCGGTGAAAAAGACGATAAAACAACCCAAACTCAGCAAAATTTTCGTTATTAAAAATTTGCTCCAAATCAAACTCCACAAATGTCAGGCGAGTCATTAACGAACAATCCCGCAACAACCGCCACTGCAACCCATTGGTCACTCCCCCCCACAAATGCTCAGTCCGGTTGAGATACTCCTGCAAAAGCGCGTGGGCAGACAAACGAGGACGACCCGAAGGCGGACGCTGCTCTAGAGACAGATGACAGCCGATGATGTGAATGGGAGGCGAAGAATTCACTTCCTCCGCAGAAATCACCTTCTCCGCACGGTGGGAAATCGCAAAACTCTGTCCGTCGATCGCCTCTGCCCGATCTTGCAGGACAGGCTGATATCCCAACAACTTGAGCAACGGCACTGCCCAAAACTCCCGCGTTTCCGTCGTTCCTGTCGCCCCCGACTCCACCCGTTCCAGACGACGTTGAAAAATACGCCACTGATCCTTCGCTTCACCCCAAGCAAAAGCAATTTCATCCTCCAACTTCGAGGTCTTCTCCAGCCCGAAATTGACATTGCTCTGACCCTTAATCTCTCCTGAAGCAATTTCAGTCGTCATATCGGGAGCAATTAAATTTCCTTCAATGCGGATAGCAGTAGCGGTATTCATGGCAGGATTCAAAAAAATAAAGAGTTTTAGCGGACATAGAAAGATCTATCGAGAGGGGGAGTAGGCAATCGTGAGTCGAATGTTTGCACCCGATTCCCAACTCCCGATTCCCAACTCCCGCTTTTTATTAAGGCAGAAGAATATAAACCCCTAAAACATCCATCGGCAACTGAGGCTCGACCGTGCGAAACGTCCCTTCTTTAGTCAGTTGCCTTACCCTTTTGTGGGAGAGGAGCAACGCCTCCGCCCTTTCTTGGGCGATCGCGGTGAGAGCCGGGGTCAAATCCTCTAGTCGATTCAGGACTTTTTCCACCCATGCCTGCTTGTCTGGATAATCGATGTCTCCGGTGGGGGTCGCACGATTGAATAAATCGAGGCTGTCTGCTTGGGATAACCATTGAGGGCGATCGGGCGTTCCCGTAAAGCTCCTGACCAAACATTCCTCCGCCAACAGAGAAGGCGTATTGTGTCCCGTCAACAGGTGGCGCAACCGCAGTAACAAAACAAAAGTAGGCTTAACAACGGCATCCGTGACGGTCACGCCACAGCGAGCCGCCATCGCCTCGGACGATTCCAGTGCCTCTTCAAAGAAATGGCGAGCCAATCCTTCTACTAGCGGGTGATTGCGTCCAACATATTCAACGCCCTCGGTTGCAGGGGTGGTAAACGTAATTTTTCGAGGGCGATCGCCGATCGAGGGATGGAGAAAAGCAGGAATGCTCGGTAATTCCCAAACTTGTTTTTTGGCGATCGGCGGCGTTCCCAAACGAGTCAGGGCATTTTTGACAAACCGCTCGACATCCCGTTCATTCCCCAGAATTTCATCGGCTTCAATCAATTCCCGCTCCACTTCTTCCGGTCTAATCGCCCGTTGAGCGAAGCGAGTCCGGTTCTGTTTTTCCCGCTCTACAGCCTTGTCCCACTGTTGGTGAACCTGGGCGATGGGAGATTTTTCATCTTGAAGGTAATCGAAAAGGGTTAATTGACGCGCCGTTGGAGACTGTTCAAACAAGGACTTAAAAACAGCTTCCTGTACCGTCGTGCTATCCATCGGGACGGGGACGATAATTCCCAAACTGCGGTGTATGGTCACAGCTTTTCGCAGTAAGACTTCCAAAATAGCCCCATCGACCGGATTATCCTGACCGTAAATCAGAATGCACTTCACTTGAGGAGAAGGCTGCCCATAGCGGTCAATTCGTCCCTCTCTCTGTTCCAAACGATTGGGGTTAAAGGGCAGATCGATGTGGCAACAGGCACTGAAATGTTCCTGAAGGTTAATCCCCTCACTCAAGCAGTCGGTGGCGACCAACACCCGCTGGGGATAGGACTTTAGCTCTGCTAACCGAACCTCCCGCTCATCCTCCGACAACTCTCCCGTAATGGCGATGATGCGAACCTGACTCCCTCGTTTTTTCTCTAGGGCTTCTTGTAAAGCACGGGCATAATAGTTAGCCGTTGCAATGTATCGACACCAGAGAATGGGATTATGCCCTTCTTCCAGTAACTCTTGGACTATTTTGAGCGTCCGTTGCAGTTTTCGATCCTTTTCTCCCATCAATTCTCTGGCTGCGTTGGCAAAATCCCTCAACTTGCGCTTTTCCCAGTCATGATAGGCTTGCGCTCCCTGCTGTACTACGCTGGTCGGTGCCATATCCACCGATTGTTCTTCTTCTGTCGTGCCATCACAGACATAGGGAGAAGCTAGGCGATCGTAGGAAATCTCCAACTCTTCGCTCATCTCATGGCTTAAGTCATTGCGGTCTGCATTTTTTGCCGTTTGTCTGAACAAGGTAGCGATCGCTGCTGCGGGAGAGGACATGACACAGCGGATAATCGCCAACGCCGACCAATACCTTCCCCGTCTCTGGGCATAACTGAAACTTGCATCGACGGATTGGACTAATCCCCGGGCAAAATCATAGACATCATCAAATAAACGCCGATAGTCTGGAGATAGTGGATAGGGGCAATCCAATGCCTCGCGATCAGGAAAAGGGGTATCTTCATCCATCCAATTCTTAACGTCGGCTCGCCTGCGTTGGATAAAATGGCGTGCTAAATCAATGCGCTGACTCTCACTCAGAGCATCTAGCTGTAAATTACTAAATTCAGGCTTTAAAAAGCCTAAAATAGAAAGGAAAGACTCTTCAATGCCACTGTGAGGCGTTGCAGTTAACAGGACTAAATGCTGATTCGGGTTTTCTGCTAATTTACTCACTAACTGGTGGCGTTGTTGGGTTGTCCCTTCTCTGCCTGTGGTTGCCGTGTGAACTTCATCGACAATCACTAAATCGGGACAATGGGTCAGAAAACTCGCTCTGCGGCGTTCTGATTTGGCATAATCGAGACTGACGATAATATGCGGGTAATAACTAAAGATATGGCTGTTTCCTGACGGCAGTTCCCGCTCAAGTTTGGCGACTGTCCCCGAACGAATGACCACCGCGTCGATATTGAACTTTTGCTTTAATTCTCGCTGCCATTGATCGCATAGTTGAGGGGGACATAGTACCCCAATGCGTTTAATTTCTCCTCTATCCAGTAGTTCGCGGGCAATCAAAGCCGTTTCTATTGTCTTGCCTATCCCTACATCGTCAGAAATCAGCAGTCTTACCGTATCTTGCCTGAGAGCCATCAACAGAGGGACAAGCTGATAGGGACGGGGGCGAACGGATAGGCGACCTAGACAGCGAAAGGGACCTGCTCCGCTACGGAGACTCAGTCGGGCAGCATCAAGCAGTAACTGCCCTGCTTCATGGTTGCTCAGGGTGTGAACCGTTGGTGCAGGAAAAGTCGCAGATTCAATATTTTCTCCTAAGATTCTGTAAATCCCGCAAATTTGCCCTTCACTTCCTGATAATGGGCGCAGGCGAATCACTCCCTCTTGCTCTGGCGGCAAAACAACCCACTGGCGGTTCCTACACTTCACAATTGAACCAGGTAGGGAAGAAGAGATCGCTGTGGGGCGATCACGTTGATTAATGTCAGTTCGGTGGGATAAAGCAGCAACCATAGGGAAAATTGCCAAATATTCTTAGCGTTTCTTCTCTCAGCATTCCCTAGGATTTATTCTCATTCTCTATGTAATTATCCGTATCTTTATTGGCGGGCTAAGAGGATGTTTGGAAAGTATAAAAGATCACGCCAATCGCTTGACCATGAGTCGTATCATTGCTGCATAGATGAAAGATTCGGAAGTAGCTGGTAAGACTTCGTAATCAATGATTAATCGACGGTAACGAACTAACCAAGCAAAAGTTCTCTCAACAATCCAACGCCAAGGCAAAACCTTGAAACCCTTTTTCTGAGTTCGTTTGACTACTTCCCAATCATAGCCATAAGTGTCTTTAACGGAGGTGTGAAAATCTTGACCTTCATAACCTCCATCGGAGAAAATTTTCACTAAACGAGGAAATTTTCCGTTAATTGATTCTAAAATCGCTTTTGCTCCGACTTTTTCCGCTAAATTAGCGGCTGTCACTATTACCCTTAGCAATAAACCTAATGTATCTACGAAAATGTGTCGCTTGTGTCCCTTGACAAGCTTGCCCCCATCGTATCCCACCTCAGTAGCTACTTCCGTCGTTTTAACCGATTGGCTATCAATGATAGCTGTACTGGGTGTGGACTCTTTTTCCACTGATAGACGAACTTTTTCTCGCAGTGTTTGATTCATTGGCTGCCACTGAGCTTCTCGTCGCCAGCTCCGAAAATAGTAGTAAACCGTTTGCCAAGGAGGGAAATCATGAGGCATCAGCCGCCATGCACAGCCAGAAGCTAAAATATAAAAGATAGCATTGACAATCTCTCGAATATCGACGCTTCTAGGACGACCATTAGGTTTAGGGGGAGGAATTAAAGGAGCGAGAACCTGCCATTGTTGGTCTGTGAGGTCTGTCGGATAAGGTTTTCTGTGAGTCATACTCCTAGTTCATTTGTATGTAGGAGTTACATTTTATACTTTCCAAACATCCTCTAAGACAGAAAAAATTCGTTTTTTATGTGAAGATGAAACCCGATTAGGACTGAAAATAATAAGTGGCAGAAAGATTACATTAAAAGGGGTAAAACAGAGATGGAAAAGTGCAGTGGCAATTTAAAGCAACTTATATCTATGGGGTGGTAGAACCAAAAACAGGAGAGCATTTCTTTTATGAATTCACTCATTTAAACAGTCAATGTTTTCAGATATTTTTAGAGCTAGTGTCTCAACACTTTGCCGATAGTATCTTAATCATTCAGTTAGACAATGGAAGGTTTCATAAGGCAAAAAAACTGAAAATACCTGATAACATTATTCTCATGTTTCAACCGCCACATTGTCCTGAATCAAATCCAATTGAACAAATTTGGCAATATCTAAAACGAGGATTGAGATGGGAATTGCCTGCTTCCTTAGATGAATTAAGGCTCTTAATTGGTCAGAGACTTGAGATAATGACCAAAGAAGTCATTGCTTCAATTGTTGGACGAACTCATATTCTGGTGGTGTTATAAAAGTGTTGTTGTAGTATGCTAAAATAGTTGTCAATCAATTTACTCAACAATACTCAATGGCCGTTTTTATTCCAATTCTCTGTCTCGATTGTCATCAACCTTATGTTATCAAGCATGGTAGAACTCGTCAAGGAAAGCAACGATATCGCTGCCAAAATGAAGACTGTCTCCGTCGGACTTTTATCTTAGATATAGAGCAACCAGGAAGGACTAGAGAGATCAAACAAAAAATCGTAGAAATGGCACTCAATAGTAGTGGAGTTAGAGATACAGCGAGAGTCTTAAAAGTCAGTACCTCGACGGTCATTAAAGAATTAAAAAAAAATCGACAAGCCTTAAATCATTCAATAAAAATTACCTCTCAACCATCAACTCCGAAGAAGTCGAAGTAGAAATTTACTTACTAGAAGGAGAGAATGAAAGAGGAATAAAGGAAGCAGAACTCGATGAAATGTGGAGTTATGTTGGGAAGAAGAAAAATCAAAGATGGCTCTGGCACGCTATAGATAGACTAACCGGAAAAGTATTAGCTTATGTCTTTGGTCGTCGGCAAGATGAAGTGTTTCTTCAACTCAAGGAGCTATTAGAATGGATTCATGCCCTAAAATTAAAACATCATCCTGTTCATCCTCTGCCTTATGCCTTCTTTTGTTAAAGTCTTGATGGCTGGTGCTTTGTTGCTCTCTTCAGGGTTATCTTACCCAGCGATCGTTGCGACTGAGACAGCACAGGTGCAAAATGCTGAGGTGCAAAAAGCCGATCGCCTTCTTCAACAAGGAATTCAATTAAATCGAGAATATGCGCTCGATATTCTGGCATCAGGTTGGTCTTCTCCGTTTAATGTCTCTATTGATGGGCAATCTTTAGCAACAGAGAACCAGCAACGAGCCTTTAAAGCACTTCAATTGCTTCAGCAGGCATTGACTTTATATCGAGAATTAAAAGATCTTCGGGGCGAAGCAAACGCATTAGGAAATCTTGGACTTACCTATATTGAATTAGAAAACTATTCTCAAGCGACTGAAGTGCTAGAGCAGGGTCTAACGATTGCTCGCACGATTCAAGATCCTCAAAGTGAAGCATTGGCTCTAGCAAATTTGGGGTTAGTCTACTATGCGACAGGAGACTATCAAAAAGCCATTGCTCATCAACAACAAAGCCTTGCCATTGCTCGAAAGTTATACAATTCGCCAGCCCAGTCATTACCTTCGAGAAATATTAATAACTCAAGTCCAAGTGATCTTGAAGATTATACCGGGCAAGTCATTCAGCAGTGGATTTCGCCCATGCAAAGCCCTCCACAATCTTGGACTAGGGTGCATTATGGAAGGGTAATTAATGCAAGTATTTTAGGAGTTGCCTAGGGTGCATCTCAATTTTGCAAAAATACTCAAAGAATGATAAATGTAAAGATAACTTTA
>JBGTNM010000013.1:0-9055 GCA_041743025.1 Microcystaceae cyanobacterium | reverse complement strand
TAACCTCCGCCTCTTTTTCCAAATCATGGGAGGCTTCTTATTATTAATTGTCGGGGGATTAGTCATTAGCGTCTTAAAACATCTTGATGCCGCCGTAACATTACTTTCCCTCATCGATTCTCGTTTTGCAACGTGGTGTTTTTCTTTTAAGAGCGGTTCTTGTTTGCTAGGCCCGCGTATCTGGGAGGGTTCTGTAATTTTACCGGATAGACAGTTTCCAGGTATTATTTTAAAAGCACTCTTTGGCTACCGACAGACATTGTATTTAGGACAAGCGATCGCTTACTTTCTATTCTTAGCCGTTGTCGGCGGAATCTATTTTCAGAAAAGTTCAGGAATCGTTAAGACGCAGCCTATCAAGCCTGTACAAGAAATAGGAAAATAATGAGATCTTAGGTTAATTCACTAACTGCTAGCTTTTATTACCCATTATCCTTAACAATGAGCAATGATTAATAAACAATTATCAATTTCATATTCATTGTTCATTGGTTATTGTTTATTGTTCATTGAAATTACCTAGTTGTCCGCTCCAACGCAGTTTATATTAGACCTCATTTTGGGAGGTAGGGTAACAACTTTACGTCCACTTGAGTTTTGCTTTTTCTGCCAATCGGCAAACATAGCACGTAAATCGTAGTTAAAGGATTTAGCATGGGTTTCTCGAATGCGATGAATCTCTTCAACAATCTCATCTTGCCACATAATTTACTGTCCCATTAATTCGTAAGGTGTGCAGATCGTTGGAATCTCATAACCAATCTCAAGGCTGACTTGAGCCAGTTTTTTCTGAATCTCTGCGTTAGCGATATGTTTACTGTTCCATGTTAACAGGTAGTCCATGCCATGAATAGTAGCGAGAGCGATATGGAGTGCATCAGCAGAAGCTTTAGAAGGTAGGTTACTTTGACTGAGGAATTGCTCTGCAAGGGTTATGGCAGTTTCATTCAGTGATAGAAGCTCAATATTCTGAAGCACTTCCATCCGTTTGACAGCCATTTCGGAGTCCCCCTCGGCAACCTCGTCCAATACTACCTGAGAAATGTAAAGCGCAAAATCATGACGACGATTCTGCCACCAGTCTCGTGTTGTTTCAATATTAGCAGCAATAATCAAGTTTTTGGTTGATCTGGCTGTTAGATAGCCGATAACACTGGTTTCAATATAGACGGTTTCACTCACAGAAATCTCTCAAATCTGTTTATCATAATGTTCTACAGCTTATCGCGCACAATCTTAAGTGTTTAAATAAAATAAATGACACATCTCGCTAAATCCCTATTGCAAAATTGCCTTTCTCAACTAAGAAACTTATTCTACACAACGACTTATGACTCAATTCAACGCATTACCGGAAGTTTGGCAACAAGCGGCTCAACAATTTAACCAGATCGTCGCCTTACATGACCCCCACAGCAAGCCAGAAGTCAAGCTGACTTATTCTCAACTTTATCAACAGATGCAGCAATTGGCCGCCGGATTGCAAGCATTGGGAATGCTGCCAGACTCGAAAATTGCTATCTTTGCTGACAATAGCCCCCGTTGGTTTATTGCTGATCAAGGCTCGATCATGGCAGGAGCCGCCAATGCCGTCCGTTCTGCTACTGCTGAGCCGAGTGAACTGCTCTACATTTTAGCCGACAGTCATAGCCACGCCCTCATCGTCGAGAATCTCAAAACCCTCCAAAAACTAGAACCCGACTGCTACAGCCTCCCTTTAGCCTTTGTTGTCCTGCTCACCGATGAAACGCCCCCTAGCGATGCCCCCATTAAAATCCTTAATTTTGCCCAATTGATGGAATTGGGAGCTAATTCCCCCTTTAAACCTGTCAATCAGACAAAAAATACCCTCGCTACTCTTATCTATACTTCTGGCACGACCGGACAGCCTAAAGGAGTCATGCTCTCTCACGGCAACTTACTCCATCAAATCACCGCCATCACCACTTTTATCCGCCCCCAACCGGGCGATCGCGCTCTTAGTATCTTACCCTCTTGGCACTCCTACGAACGCAGTTGCGAGTATTTTCTCCTCTCCCAAGGCTGTACCCAAATCTACACCAGCATTCGCACCTTTAAAAGCGACCTTAAACAGTTCGCTCCTCAGCACATGGTCGGCGTTCCCCGTCTTTGGGAATCGCTCTACGAAGCCATTCAAAAACAACTGCGTGACCAAGGCGACAGCCAATACCGCCTAGTGCAATTTTTCTTCAACCTCTCGGAGCGCTACATATTGGCGCGGCGCATTGCCAACAACAAGAGCCTCAATCACCTACACGCCTCGGCTGGGGAACGTTTATCAGCAAGGCTACAATCTCTCTTGTTGTCTCCTCTCCACGCTTTAGGTGATAAACTGGTTTACCAAAAAATCCGTCAAGGCGTAGGCGGAGAAATTCAAACCCTGGTCAGTGGCGGCGGTTCCTTAGCCATGCATCTCGATAATTTTTATGAAATTGTCAACATTCCGCTCTTAGTAGGCTACGGACTGACTGAAACTTCCCCGGTCACTAACGCTCGTCGCTACGAACACAACCTGCGAGGGTCGTCAGGACAGCCGCTTCTCGACACCGAAATTCGCATCGTCGATCCCGACACGCGCCAATCGCTACCGCCTGAAGCTCGCGGATTGGTACTCATCAGAGGGCCACAGGTTATGCAAGGTTACTATCAAAAACCGGAAGCGACGGCCAAAGCGATCGATCCTGATGGCTGGTTTGACAGTGGCGACTTGGGATGGATAACGCCGATGGGAGATTTAGTGATTACCGGACGGGCAAAAGATACAATCGTCTTGAGCAATGGAGAAAATATTGAACCTCAACCCATCGAAGATGCCTGCGCTCGCAGTCCTTACATCGCTCAAATTATGCTAGTGGGACAAGATCAAAAGTCACTAGGGGCCTTAATCGTGCCTAATCTCGAAGCTCTAGAAAAATGGGTGCTTAGCCAACAGCTTGCCCTAAAAATTCCCCAACCTGACGAAGTCAGAGGAAGCTCCGGTATGTCCCCTAAAATTGGACGGGACACCCGTCCAATCGGGGACTCCTTTTCAAGCCGGAGTCTCTCTGACGCATCTAGCAGCGAAATCGCTTCTAGCGACCTCTACAGTCAAGCCGTCTTGGATTTGTTTAAACAAGAACTCAAGCGAGAGGTTCAAAACCGTCCAGGCTACCGATCAGATGACCAAATAAAAGTTTTTAAGCTGATTTTAGAAGCATTTTCCCTTGAGAATGGCATGATGACCCAAACCCTGAAAATTAAACGTCCTGTGGTGAGTGAACGCTATCGCGATACGATCAATGAAATGTTTTAATAGGACAAAATATTTATGGATGAGTCACAGACCAGCTTACTGCTCAAACGCCCAGTGACAGTCAAAGTGATTGTCACGTCGCGCTGGAAAGAAGAAATGCAACAGCAACTCCAGGCGCAAATCGGCCAAATTGATACTCAGATGCAACAGTTGGAAATGCAGGGACAACGAGCGATCTCCGAGTTGCAAAAACAAAGCATTTCCCCGCCTGGCCCAGAAGTGACTCAACAAATTGACAACATTCAAATTCAAGTCAATCAGAAAAAAAGCGAAATGCTCGAACGGAAAAATCAATTCCTGCAACAGATGCAGCAAGTCCAGTTACTCGAATTAGATCAAGAAGTGGCGCAAGCGCAAATGGAAAGCTTTTTTCGCCTGGAAAAGGGCGATAACTTAATTCAAAAGTTAAACGTCGAGATTGTTATGCGTGATGGCGTAGTTGAAGAAATTCGCGGCGAACTCTAACACACATAGCATAGGGGCATCGCCAAGTCATGCCCCTTATGGTATAATTTAGCAATCAATAAATATCAATCATAATCATAGACTTATTACAAAGAGTGATTTCTCTGGGCACTGAGACAAGCGAGAAAGTGATACGCTAGAAGTAGCGAGGAAAAAACACTCAAATATGCCGTTACTGATTCTAATAGCCGATGACGATCTGGGGATTCGGGTGGCGGTCAAAGACTACCTGGAACTTCACGGTTATAGCGCGATCGCTGCTCAAAATGGGGATGAAGCCCTCTCGCTGTTAGAAACCTACCACCCTCACCTGTTGGTTTCCGACATTAAAATGCCCAAAAAAGACGGCTTCACTCTCGTGCGCCAACTGCGCCAGCGCCCAGAATTTCGCCTGTTGCCCGTCGTCTTCTTAACCGAACGTAGCAGCACCGAAGAACGCATTCAAGGCTACCAAGTCGGTTGTGATGTCTATTTGCCCAAACCCTTTGAAATGGAAGAATTACGGGCAGTCGTTCGCAATTTATTAGAGCGATCGCAAGCTATACAATCAGAGTGGCGATTTTCCGAACGAGAGTCCGAAGCGCAAAAAGCAGCTTCCATCAAAGAAGCAGCCCAAGTCTCGCTCCAAGCCTACCGCAAAGCCCTCCAATTAACCCAGCGCGAAACCGAAGTGCTCAATTTACTAACCGAAGGACTCTCCAACGGAGACATTGGCAACCGCCTCCACCTGAGTTCGCGTACTGTCGAAAAATACGTCAGCAGCTTGCTACGAAAGACCGAGACGAACAACCGTGCCGAATTAGTGCGCTTTGCCCTAGAACATCATTTAATTGAATGAATAGCTCGAATCTCCGCCAGCAATCCCTCACAAGCATCTAACAGCAAATCGAGTACCCGCTCAAATCCAGTTTGTCCGCCATAATAAGGATCAGGTACTTCTCGTTCGCGATGCCGTGTGGCAAATTCACACATCAGGCGCACTTTATCGCGATATTTACCTTGTGGATCTAAACTCAAAATATCCTGAAAATTATCGCGATCCATTGCTAAAATCAGGTCAAACTGGTCAAAGTCAGATGGGACAAATTGCCTAGCCTGACCCCACATCGGAATGCTTCGATGGAGGGCTGCCGCACTCATACGGCGATCAGGAGGGGAACCAAGATGATAGCTGGACGTTCCAGCCGAATCACAGACAATTTCGTCTTGTAATCCTGCTTGATCAATCAAATAATTCATAATATTTTCTGCCGCCGGTGAACGGCAAATGTTCCCCAAACAGACAAATAGCAATCGGTAGGTCATATGAGTTTATAATTATTCCTCAAGGATTATAACGAGATTTTGCATACAAGTAAGGTTCGACTCCCAATACCATTGAATGCTAAGGTGCTAACAACTTATTCATACACTGGCCAGCTAGAGGACAGCCCTCAATGATTAAATTAAAATTACCTCGTAAATCCCGATCCTACTACAGTTCCTATTACAATGGCTTTAAACCCGCCAAATCTCGCCCTAAAATTTCTCCTTTATGGATACTCCTTTCACTCCCTGTTCTTATTGTCTTATTAGAATTATTAGCGCAAGCTTATTTAGGTATTACGGGCAAAGGCAATCAAATTGCTGGCAACTCTCCCTTATTTAAAGCTTATCAACTGCAATTTCTCACCGAAGATCGAAAACCGATTGAAGGACTCGTCAATCAGGGCAACTTAAAAGTCACTAGAAGTCCTGCCACTAGTTATCAACTGGCAAGCAACCAAAAAAATCAATTTCTGCAAATCAACGAGCAAGGCTTTCGTGACAGCCAACCGCTCCCTCTGGCTAAACCTAAAAATGAAATTCGCATCTTTATTTTAGGCGGCTCGACAGCATTCGGACAAGGTAATCCGAACAATGAAGCCACTATCAGCCACCAACTCGAAACACGCTTACAACAGCGCGTTGCTCAACAAAAAAACGCGCCTCAAGAGTATCGCCCCGATGTTTTTCCCTTCTTCGTCCCCACGCGGCAACAATTGATGAAATTGCCGCCCAAAATCCGCTCTGGACAGTACCGAGTCATTAACGCTGCCGTTCCAGGTTATACGTCTGGCAATCAACTCGCTCAGTTAGCCCTAGAAATTCTACCTTATCAGCCCGATCTGATCGTCGTTTTAGACGGTTATGAGGATATAATGCTGCCTAGCAGTCAATCGCAAACAGAAATTCCTCAAATTGATGCATTTTTGGAAAATGCAGGCGGACATTTTCGCACTGCTTGGAATCAGTCTTTTAACCAATGGCTGCACAATACTGGCATTGTCAAGACGATTGCTTCTTTTTCTAAGCAAACCGACTCTCCCCCCGCTCAATCTAGCTTAGCTACTAATTTAGAAGATAAATCTCTTAAATCCTACCTGCCTAATCAGCCAAAAGAATTGCAGCATCGCGTCACTCGCTACCGAAATAATCACAAGCAACTGATTCAAATGGCGGCTAAATCGGGAGTTCCTGTTATTTTAGCGGTTCAACCGGAAATTACTAGCCGTCCTGCCGATAAACTTGCTCCCAGCGAGAAAAATATCCGCGATCAATTGGGACAAGATTATACTCAAAAAATGCCACAAGCCTACGGAGAATTGGTTAAAACCAGCCAGCAACTCGCTCAAACCTTTCCCACAAGTGTCAAAGTCATTAATTTTGAAAATGAAGCTGCCTTGCCTACTCCCATGTTTGCCGATGCCGTTCATGTGAATGAAAAAGCGAATGCAGCGATCGCAGACCAACTCTATCATGCCATTACCGCTTGGGAAAAAATTCAAATTATTCCCCAAAACTTTCATCTAAAAAACTGATAACTGATAAGAGGTTTTTGCCATGTCAATTACTTCTGATAAACTCTCCTCTGAAATAGTTTGTCCTAGCTCTGACGGCGCACCAATGGCAGAAAGCGATTCGGCGAGAGATTATTTAATTTACGCAGTAGAAGCACTTGATATTTATTTTCAAAATCGCCCTGATGTTTATGTTTCAGGAAACTTATATATTTATTACAAGCCAGGGGTTCCCAGTGCTGTTGTTGCGCCAGATGTCTTTGTCGTGTTTGGTGTTTCTAAACGATAATATTCTATCTTAAAGATTTTCTTGAGGAACTTGTGAAAAAAGGGCATTTTGCCCCCTACATCCCAAGCCACCCCAAGCGCTTCCTACCGGATAAGTCCCAAGTTCAACAGTTCCTTGGGAGATGCCAGCACGTCAATTGCCACAAAGAAAATCTTGCCTTGAGGATTGAGCAAAAAGCGCCATGCTAGGTTGATGCCAACATTGTCACCAAACCAGGGAGTTTGCACCTTACCCGTTACTTTAATCTGGGTGAACTCTCCATCTGCCGGCTCAGATACTCCCTGCTCAGGTATCAGTTTGAGTCCGTAGCATTCTTCACGCATATAGGTGAGGATGTTCTCCTGACCCACAATTGGTTCCTCGAAAGGGGGTTTCAGGGCACCATCTTCAGCAAATAAAGCCACAGCCGCCTCGAAGTCAAAGGCGTTCATATTCTGCATATAACTCAGGACTGTAGGGTTATCGATGTCTTTAATGCTGACCTTGGTTTGAGGCGCGATATCTTTAGGCGCAACTACAGGTTCTTTGACTTTTGTAGTAGCGTCAGTTGAGGCGTATCCCATGTTGGCGACAATATCCTGCAACACGGTGAGTTGCTGACCTCCTTCAAGTTGACGGATGGCTTGGAGCACATCTGATGCCTTTGCAGACCGTTTATAGCCTTCTGGAATGGGAGCAACGATGCCCTGTTTCATCCACTCGCTTAACTGATACCAGAAGCCCAACTTGACATTCGTGCCGAAAGACGAATAGGTATGGCAAATGGGAGTGTCAGTATGGTTAACCAGATCACACATCACTTGCGTTTGCTCACCTGCCTGCATCTGCTTGATTTGAGTCAGAGTTGTTTCTGCGAAGACCATGTTGGCTAACGACATAGCGGCGGGAGTGATGGTGCTTCCCATCTCGGTATAGGCATACCAAAGTAAGGCTAACTGATCTTCAGCTTTGAGTTGAGCGAATGATTCAACCGTGGCGGGAATCCCCTCAGCAACTTGAGTGTTAGGGAAAATGGAGCGTGCAGACTCGATAGTAAATGACATAATTCAAAAACTCCAAAACGAAATTCGATTAATTTGTTGGTAGTATTTCAAAAATGGTGATGCTAGATGGGAACTGCTGGACATAACTGCTTTTCGAGATTTAGATCGCCCTGTCTAAAGACATTACCCAAAATGCGTTGAGCGATCGCGTATAGGGACTGTTGGCAAATCGCTAAACAGCCAAGCACAGCAACAAACTCATCAAAATGCAGGGGTTTGGTAAACCACAGATCAAACCCAGCCGAGAGAGCGCGTTGTCGCGTCTGTTCAGTTACATAAGCTGTCACAGCAATGGCTAGCGCCTCTTTTCCTCGCTCTCCCGCTTTGGTTCTCACTTGACGAATCAGGGCAAAGCCATCCTCCTCTGGCAAGGCAATTTCACTCATGAGCACATCCGGTTGCCATTGCACAAATATTTCCAGAGCTTGCTGAGCTAAAGATGCCACTTGCACCTCCACACCATAAGGTTGCAGCATCAGTGTCATCAAATCGCCCGAATCGGCATTATTGTCTACAACAAGTACTCGCAGCCCTTTGAGGGAGGGAAGATTAGTCGGAAATCCATTATTTAGATACATAGCAGTAACTACGACAGGAAAAGCAAGGAAAGTATCAGAGCTAAGTTCTTGCAATGTGGGGCAGTAACTATAGAGAGTTACTACCCCCATAAATAGCTACTACTATTTATGTATTTTCTTACGCAGGCATCAACACGGTGTCAATAATGTGGATGACCCCGTTATCAGCAGCAACATCTGCTGTGGCAACTTTGGCATTATTAATTTTGACACCACCATTGGAAGCGTCAATCTTCACATCCGAACCTTCAACTGTTTTAGCTGTCTTCATCTTGCTCACATCAGCCGCCATTACCTTGCCCGAAACGACATGATATGTCAAAATTTTCTTAAGCTTGGGGATGTCTTTGAGCAATGAATCTACTGTGCCTTCTGGAAGCTTATCAAACGCCTCATCAGTAGGCGCAAACACAGTGAACGGGCCCTCTCCTTTGAGGGTGTCTACCAAACCAGCAGCCTTGACCGCAGCAACTAGAGTGGTGAAAGAACCAGCGTTGACCGCAGTATCAACAATATCAGCCATTTAATGCACCTCGTTTTTGTGTGAG
>JBGTNM010000012.1:0-3897 GCA_041743025.1 Microcystaceae cyanobacterium | reverse complement strand
AAGCCTTGCTGTGCAAGGCTTTTAAAAATATAAAAAAGCAATTTTAAAACAAAAAGCTTTTTATTGTGTTGAATTCCCTATTGCTTAAGGGATTAAGCTTATTTAAGCTACTCATTTACTATAACCAGTCTAGAAGAGCCTACGTTATCTCCCTCTACTGCTTCAGGAGAGTAGATGCCTTCTATCTCTGAAGCATCAGGGTTTTGCCCCTCCCGAATGAAAGGATGTACTAGTTCTTGTTCTGCGCGTTCCTCGGTGGATTCTGGCGATTGTTCGTCTTCTAGAATTTGAATTTCTTGATTGGTTTCCTGGTCGCCTTCACCAAAAAACTCTTGAGAATCTTCTCCTCGAATCTGCGCTAAGGTTATAGAAGGATTTGCGCTAAAAGCTGGGATAGTTAGCGTTAACGCGATGAGACTCATTAAAACAGACGATATTTTGTTATTCATTGTTCCTTGTCTAATTCGGCAATTTCCATTGAGGGGATAACCGTCATTCGGGAAATTTTATTTCTGCTTCGCCTAGCGGTGGCGGAGTTGGCACGTTATCTCCATCTCCTAAAGCGGGAGAGGGAATGTCTTCTATTTTTGGGGCATCAGGATTGTTCTGTTGAATGTTGAGATCTTGCTCTAAATTTCGTTCTTCTTGTTCTAATGAGGGAGCTTGAGGTTGTCCGTCTTCGAGGGTTTGAATTTCTCGATCCATTTGCTCGTCGCCTTCACCGAAAAACTCTTGAGAATCTTCTCCTCGAATCTGAGCTAAGGTTCTACTAGGGTTGGCACTAGCAGTTTGGATCGTTATCGCTAGTGCGATAAGACTGATTAAAACTGAAGTAAGTTTGTTATTCATTAATAAAAATTGTGGCTAATGGATAATCTTTTATTCTTGATATTATTCTAGTAGATAAAAGACTCAAAAAACGAAAAGTTAACTAAATTTAGCAATCTTTTAAAACGTTAAAACGGCTGATAAAAGGAGAGTCGTCCCACACCGAGATCTAGTCCAATTGGATTGTCTCCGGCAGGAAACCCTTGGACTCTAAACAGATACTCTCCACTGACAGACGGATTTTGCACTGCTTGTAAGCTAATGGTAAAGGTTGTGTTAGGAGGGACAGGGGGAGCGAAAGCAATCGTAATCATTTGAGTTTGCGGATCTTGCGTAACAGATTGTAAAGCGATCGCCTTACCTCGATTATTTTGCGTCCCCTCAAATGCCTGGGTTGCTGATAGGTCGAACGCTATAGACTCGAAGCTTGCTTCGGGGGCAACGGTTACTTTACCCAAAGATTCGGGGCAAGAAGCGGGTACATTAAAGGTAAAATAATAATGTGCTGATGGCCAGTTAATCGAACTATCGGGAGTCTCAGCACTGACTAGAGTAGGCGGTTCTCCGGTAAAAAAGCTGGAATTTGCTGGGAAAGGAAGATCTTGAGTGAGCGTGACTGGAGCGATCGCAATACTAGCAATACTGAGGGTTAAAGTGATTAAGGGAAGAAAGTGCATAGTTATACCCCGATTTTCTGATTAAATATCCTGTATTTATCTAACAAATAAGCTTTAACGCTTGGCGAATTGTCCCGCTCAATTCAAATACGCTATTGGGACTAATATCATAAGCGATCGCTTCTTAGGATGTGAGTATTGCCATCGCTTTGTGGGTAGGACAAAGTAAAGTTAAAGTTAAGATGAGACTTCATAAGAGTTGGGCAGAAAACACGATTTACTAGCCTTTATTTATTGGCTTTTGAGGATTTCAGGAGCAATCGAATTGACAATAATGTTGGACAGACCCGTAATCATAAATTGAACCCCCATTGAGGCTACTAATAATCCGAGAATGCGAGTAACGATGTTCAATCCCACATCACCGACAATTTTCTGCAACCATCGACCAGACAGAAAAATAGCCAATACCAAAAAACAGATGACTATAATCGTACCAAGCAGTCCAGCCACAAGCGCATCATTTTTTTTTGCCTCTGCTTCGCTGGCGTAGAGAATCACATTGGCGATGACCCCCGGCCCGACTAGCAAAGGCATAGCGAGGGGAATGACAATCTTGCGATAGACTAACTTAGCCTCTCTAAGATCGCTGTTTTGGTCTTGTAATGCCAGATTTTGAGCAGCTTTCGCCGAATCGCCGTTGACAATGCCAATGCCAATAATGAGTAAGATAATGCCTCCTGCGATGCGAAATGAGTCTAAAGAAATGCCAAAAAATTTGAGCAAGGATGAGCCGGTAAAGAAAAATACTAGCAGCAAAACTAAAGCGGTCAGAGCAACAAACAACGCCAGCCATCGTTGAACGTTCCGCTTCTCCCCTGCGGTATAACCGATGAAAATCGGAAGAACGCCTAAAGGGTTTAAAAGCGCGAATAGGCTGGCAGCAAAATTACTGATTAATAATTTATTCATCTTGTCTCAAAGTGCAATGTGTGAGAAGCATAACAGCTTATAGACCGCACCTCTGACGGCGAAATTCGCGAGGTGATATCCCTGTCCACCGCTTGAAAGCACGAGTAAAATGGGCAGCATCAGTGTAACCCAATTCGGCAGCAATATTCACGAGCTTGAGATTGGGATCTTGCAACCAGCGAACAGCTTCAGCGCAACGGACCTGTTCGACAAGATGAGAATAGGTAAAACCCTCCTGTGCCAGCCGTCGCTGCAAGGTACGAACGCTCATTTGGGACATTTCGGCAGCCAGATGAATGTCGGGATAAGTGTCCCGCAACAGCAAGGCTATTGCTTGTCGCAGAGAACCCACAAAATCGAGATCCGGAGCCGATAATTCCAAGATTTGACCTGCTTGTTGGCGTTTTTCTTGAGATATCAGAGGAATAGGTTCCATTATTCTAATCTTAATCTTGAATTAAGAATTGCCAGAAATATTTCTTTAAAAAGACCGTTGTTTAAGCTGTCAGTCTCATTTTGACAGAGAAAAGTTGCGGGTGGCGCGAAATGGCAAGCAATTAATTGCAAAAATAAGGTATATCTAAGCGGAGTAATCCTGAAGTAACCACTATCTACTTAAACCTAACGCTCATGTTAAACTTTCCTAACAAAACGCTGCTTTTATCCACTGGAACCCTGTTGTGCTTGCCTATCCTTTTCATCATGCCTACTTCTACTTTGGCCCAAAATCCCAGTCTCGACGATGGGATTCTGTGTGTTGCTAAAGGTAAAACTCCACAAGGAAGCAGAATTTATCTTTATACTTCTGTCATTGATGATGATTCGATTAAGAAAAAAGAGCCTGTTTCCGTGACGATTAATGAATCCGTCGTGACGGTTGAAGGAGAGGAATTAGTGGTAATTGATAGTGAAGAAGATACCGTTACCATTATCGATAGTGTGACTGCCACACCGCCTGAAATGCAACCCGTTGGCAATGCTTCTACTACTTATCAAGGCAATAATACATTCAGTGGTAAAACAGGGGCAGGAACGCCAGTAAGCTTTACCCTTGCCAACAATTACAAAGTGTTCAAAATCAAGCACGGTAATGAAATGTATAGCGGGGTTTGTCAATAACTAAACGTGAGTTTGACGAAATATAAAATGATCAACAAAGCTTTGTGCGGCGCACTGACCGCACTCATCTTGGGGATAGTCCCGATGCAACAGGCCGATGCCTGCACCCGCGCAGTCTATCTAGGCCCGAACGGCACAATCATCACTGGACGGTCGATGGACTGGGGTGGAACTTTAGCTAGAAAACAGAGATGGAGAAGGTATAATGCAACTCTAGCAATGGTTTTAGGTCAATATTATTCAGGCAAATCTGATGAGAGAAATTACCTCAACTGCTATGCCTCCCTGCTTTGACAAATGGTGTCAACGGTTTGATGATGTCTTCAAAAATCAAGCTCAAAAAAAAGAGTTCAGACACTAT
>JBGTNM010000011.1:0-4166 GCA_041743025.1 Microcystaceae cyanobacterium | reverse complement strand
AAGCCTTGCTGTGCAAGGCTTTTAAAAATATAAAAAAGCAATTTTAAAACAAAAAGCTTTTTATTGTGTTGAATTCCCTATTGCTTAAGGGATTAAGCTTATTTAAGCTACTCATTTACTATAACCAGTCTAGAAGAGCCTTTATTTTAAAGGGACGTGGCAGTACAAGTTTGATAAAAATAAAACAGTTGACAAGCCTTTCTATTTGACGAGCGATCGCCCTAAAAAACATCCTTTTATGTCTCGCGAAGGGGAATATCAATATTCTGAAAATGCAGATTTTCAAGCCATTAGTTTGCCCTACGATAAAAGCAGATTTAGTCTGTATATTTTCTTGCCAAAAAAAGAAAAAAAATTACAAAATTTATTGCAAAAACTATCGCCTAATACTTGGAATCAATGGCTCGCTCAGTTTAATAATAAAAAAGGCTTATTGGAAGTTCCTCGCTTTAAAGTTGCCTACGAAGTTGAACTAAAAAAGACCCTACAAGCTTTAGGAATGCCTTCAGCTTTTGAGACAGGCAAAGCCAACTTTTCTCAAATGACTTCCGAACCTGTAGGAGTCGATAGAGTCAAACATAAAACATTTATTGAAGTCAATGAAGAAGGAACAGAAGCCGCAGCCATCACCTCTATTCGTATTCGAGCTACATCTGCAACTCCGCTAGCAGAACCTTTTAGAATGGTCGTCAATCGCCCTTTCTTTTATGCCATTCGAGACAATCAAACCAAAACTATTTTGTTTATGGGGACGATGGTAGAACCGAAGTAGAACCGAAGTAGTTTGATCTTATTTTACAAGATTAGATAATTTTTGTTATTTAATTACGGGCAATTCAAGCAATGGCTAACCAAGCAGCAGAAGACCGAAAGATATTTAGAGATGCAAATTTGCGTTTAACGAGAGTACAGGAAGGGATTGCTAACTGATTAGCTTCCCTTGATGAAGATCGTCCAACAATCTTCAGAAAGCTGACAACAATTGAGAATAAAGTAGATAGACTGTTAGAAAATAAAGAATAGTCAATAATTATATTAAATTAAAAAATGATAGGGCAGGCAATGCCCACCCTATCTTAAGAAATTAACGAAACTTTTAGCTTTGTGTAACGGTGGCCCTTTCTTTCGCCAAAAACGTCTCTAACTCTGTCAGCGCGTCTGCATCCACTTTCGTTTGCATGGGACAGAATTTGGGGCCGCACATCGAGCAGAATTCTGCTGTTTTGTAGATGTCGGCAGGCAACGTTTCGTCGTGATATTCCTTGGCCCGTTCTGGGTCTAACGAAAGCTCAAACTGACGGTTCCAATCGAAATTATAGCGGGCGCGAGAAAGTTCGTCATCGCGATCCCTTACACCGGGACGATGGCGAGCGATATCCGCCGCATGAGCCGCAATTTTGTAAGCAATTAAGCCATTTCGCACGTCTTCGGCGTTGGGAAGTCCCAAATGCTCTTTAGGGGTGACGTAGCACAGCATGGCGGTTCCGTGCCAACCCGCGATCGCAGCCCCAATTGCTGAGGTAATATGGTCATATCCGGGTGCGATATCGGTCACCAGCGGCCCAAGGACGTAAAAAGGAGCCTCAGAACACTCCTCCATCTGCTTTTTGACATTAAATTCAATTTGATCCATCGGAACGTGGCCAGGGCCTTCCACCATCACCTGAACATCATGTTCCCAAGCACGGCGGGTCAGTTGGCCGAGGGTTTTCAGTTCTGCTAGCTGCGCTTCGTCGGAAGCATCGTGAGTACATCCAGGCCGCAAAGAATCCCCTAAGCTAAAAGACACATCGTATTTTTTGAAAATCTCAATGATGTCATTAAAGTGGGTATAAAGGGGGTTTTGTTTGTGATGGTGCAGCATCCACCGCGCAATAATGCCGCCGCCACGAGAGACAATTCCGGTCAGGCGGTTGCGGACGAGAGGCAGGTATTCAATGAGAATGCCTGCATGGATGGTCATGTAGTCCACCCCTTGTTGAGCGTGTTTTTCAATGATGTGGAGGAAGTCATCGGGGGTGAGACTTTCGATGCTACCGTGTACGCTTTCGAGTGCTTGATAGATGGGGACTGTGCCGATGGGAACGGGAGATTCGTTGATAATGGCGGTACGAATGGCATCTAAATCGCCGCCACCAGTAGACAAGTCCATGACAGTATCGGCACCGTATTTGACGGACAGTCTAAGCTTGTCTAATTCTTGTTCGATATCCGAAGAGTTAGGAGACGCGCCGAGGTTGGCATTAACCTTGCATTTGGAGGCAATGCCGATGCACATGGGTTCTAAATTAGCATGGTTGATGTTGGCCGGGATAATCATGCGTCCTCGCGCAACTTCTACCCGAATCAAGTCCGGTGGGAGGTTTTCGCGTTGGGACACATAATGCATTTCTTCAGTGACAATTCCCTGACGCGCATAGTGTATTTGCGTCACGTTGTCTTGTCCGCGCCGCTTGGCAACCCAGTTTGCTCTCATATGCTTGTTTCCTCAATAAACAGCTTCCCTACGCTGGAATTACCCAGTCTCAGGTTCTAAGGGTCTTTCTCAGCCTGGTCAGAACAGACACCCCTAGCTTATCTGCCCATTGTACCATTAAGGTCAAGCTAGCTTTGCTATGATATAACCAGACGAAGCCCTAATAGAGTGGTACTTGACGGAGCGTTTGAAATCTGCTAAAGTTTTTAGCTAAATCTAAGTATAAATAATGATTATGAAATTTAAAAGAAAACAAGAATTAGATCTTTTAGTAACTGAAGTTATAGATAGTTTTAAAGACTATAGTTTTGATTTAAGTTCCAATCAAGGGTCAGCAGTTCAATATTTACTCAAACACAAACATGAGTATGTTAGAACGCTTGATGATATCGTTGATTTTTCCTCTGATAAAGTGAACAAGAGGGTATTGGAAGTAGGTGCTTTTTTTGGGGTTGTTAGTATTAGTCTAGCAAAATTGGGCTTTGAGGTTTATTCTCTAGATCAGCCTAAAGCGATGAGTTTAACTCACCAAAAAAAATTAATGGATTATGGTATCACCACTCGATCAGCTGACTTACAAACTTATGTTATGCCTTTTGAGGATAACTTTTTTGACTGTATTATCATGTGTGAAGTTTTAGAGCATTTAAATTTTAATCCTCTACCGCTTATTAAAGAAATCAACAGAATTGGCACTCAAGGTTCTCTTTTCTATTTGTCTCTCCCAAATATTGCTAAATATAGTAATCGATTAAGACTTCTTAGAGGTCAATCGCTTTATTTTCCTGTTGAGGGTTTTTTCCGACAATTAGAAGTAGATTCAACGGATCATGGCCAACCTCACTGGCGAGAATATACAACTAAAGAAATCCAAAAATTACTGGAGCCTATGGGATATGATATTAAAGATCAATACTATTTTTGTACATTGGATTATAGAGAAAATCTTACTCCTAAAAACAGAGTTACTAAGTTAGTTTTTAATTTATTTCCTTCTCTCAAAGAAAATCAAACGACACTGGCTGTACAACAACAAAAATCTGATAAAGTTTTTTATATTCCAGAAGCATGGAATCGAATATACGAGAAACAAGTAATCTAAACTCCTTGATAGAATCTATTTTAATTCATTCAATTTCAAACGCACCCATTGTCTAAATTCTCTCATTCTAGCGTTTTCGCCTTTTTGTGAATCGAGGTGCCAAAATCGAGTTAATTCTTGAACCGGAAAATTGCCAAAGGCTAAGCTTTTTTCCGCTTCCTGATATCCTTTATCTGTCAACAGATAAATCAATAATTTTCCTTTCTGCAAAGACCATATCTCAGGGATTTTAAGTTCAATATAAATCGCAAATTTATCAAAAAAAGAATGAGTAATATTAACTTCAATCGCTAAGTCAGGCGGGGGGTTGTTTTCAAGATTAATCGTTAACTTATCCCTGACTGATAACTCATTTTGAATATAAAAACATTCATCTGCTTCCTTGCCAGCTACTTTTGATTGAGAACGCCAAGTCGTCGATTTTAATCCCCGAATTTCTAACCCTAATTCTTCAGATAGGATAATAATTAAGCGGCCAAGATTCCAGCTATAGGTTTCATGCTCAGGTAAAGGAGCCATTAATTCTAACGTTCCTTGATAGTAATTTAAGCGAATCTGGGGATATTCAGTAAAAATCTCTAATAGTTT
>JBGTNM010000010.1:0-4678 GCA_041743025.1 Microcystaceae cyanobacterium | reverse complement strand
ATGGCGGGGGGAGTAGATGGGAGTCTGGAGCTTACGGGAAAATTCGCTAATTAGTTGTTTTTCTGAAGTTTTGAGTTCAATCACGGCTTTATCTTTCTAAGTCAGAGTTTTTCGCTTCCTTCGTCTCTTGGGTACCAGAGTGTTCTTGCTCACGCCCAAGATGAGTTTGTCTGTCGGCTAGAGCTTTTAGGTCGTTTTGGCGGTGGACAGAATTTCTAAAGTGATTCAGCGAGGGTTTTGGCTCAAGGTTGCTGATATTGATTGAAATACTGTCATTTCCGGCTATTGATGGCTCTGCTGGGCCATTAAGTGCTGCCTCATTCGGTCGGGCGGTTTCTGGCTCCTGTCCTGGCGGTTGCCGCTCGGCCACATGAGCGTCAATCGCCATTTCCACGCTTTCTTTGCCCTTCTTCACTTCAGTGTGAAGTGGTTTTTCTTTCTCTCGCCGCTTGAGAAGCTTGAGCAAAATAGCTGCCACCAGTTCGGCTTGAGACAACTGAGCATCTTGAACCTGTTCGCCACTTTGTTGAATTTGATGTTGGTTTTGCTTGAATTCACTCATTTTTGAGGTTTAATATCGGCAAAAAGGATTGAAGCGATCGCCCTTTTCCAAGGGCTAGTTGAGCAACCGCTTCGGTCAATGATTTCGGTCAATGATAATGATAAGGACAGGCAATTAGGGCAGCTACAACCCTGTTGAGAGAGCAAAGCTGGCTGAGCTTGAGCCAAGGAAGATAGAGGCGCGCTCGCAGCGCGCTCGCCGAGGCGAGTCCCCGGAGCGATCGCTTCGTGATGGGTTTTGGGAAGGGAGTGAGCCAGTGCGAGCGCGTTAGCACTGATGGCACTCGCCGCTACAATTAGGCTGCTAGAAACGAGCAGAATCAACAATTTAAGGTTCATCTCAACCCAAGTGCGCTCAAGGACAAACGGGAGAAACCTTCTCTCAAAGGGAGATGGCAGGAAAAATCCCTAAAAAAACTTAAAATACGGCGAAATGAAGAGAGAAAACGCCGTTACGTTGTGGGGGGAACGAATTGTTGTGGGGAAATTAAGGATTATTATGCCACATTAGTGCTAGAAAAGCTACTCAAAAGCAACAATGACTCAAAAACGGGAAGACTATGATAGTCCTTGGAAGAAAGCCATTTCGCTGTATTTTCCCCATTTCATGGAATTATTCTTCCCTCAAATTCAGGCACAAATTGATTGGGAGAAAGGTTATGAGTTTCTCGATACTGAATTTCAGCAAATTGTGCGTGAAGCCGAAATCGGAGCGAGGGAGGCTGATAAATTAGTGAAAGTCTGGCAACTTGAGGGGGAAGAAACCTGGGTTTTAATCCATCTAGAAATCCAAAGTCAAGTTCAGTCTAACTTTGCCGAAAGAATGTATGTTTATAGCAATCGAATTTTTGACTTATATCGCCAGAAAGTCGTCAGTCTTGCTATTTTAGCTGATGACCAAAAATCGTGGCGACCGAGGGAATATCGTTATGAAATCTGGGGATGTCAGGTTGGGTTACGGTTTCCGACTGTGAAGCTGTTAGACTATGAACCAGCTATCCTAGAAGCCAGTCCTAATCCCTTTGCTGTTATCGTTCAGGCGCATTTACAAACTCAGCAAACTCGAAGCCAAGTTGAGGTAAGATATCAAGAAAAGCTGAGAATTGCTAAAAGCCTTTACCAACGAGGATACACTCGACCGGAGATTCTCGAATTATTTCGGTTAATTGACTGGATGATGACACTTCCCCCAGAAATTGAACAAGGATTTAGACAGGAAATTCAACGTTATGAGGAGGAAAATCAAATGCTGACGGTTTTTACCATTGAAAGTATGGCCCGTGAAGAAGGCATGATTCAAAAAGCTCAAGAAGATATTATCGAAGTTTTAGAAATCCGTTTTGAAGGGGTGGCTGAAAGTTTAATTAAATTAATTAAATCAATCGAAGAGCTTGAGCCACTCAGAATTCTTCACAGACAAGCTATTACGATTAATTCCTTAGCGGAGTTTCAGGAATTAGCCGAACAGGTGAAACCGTAACTGACGGCATAACCCCCAATTATAAAGTAACTCGAAAACTTCTTATTGAGAGTATTCCCAATTCACCTCAGTCACTAATCACCCACCTTCACCTTAATTCTTTTTACTGTGCCTGAGTAGGGTGATCGCAGTTAGCGGAAGTTGATACTTAGTTGTAGGTATTGGGAAAGGTGCGATCGCAGAGAAGTTAACTCAAGTCGTTGCCGTTCCACTGATTGGTATAGTTGATCAGATAAACTACGTCTAGCCGTTACACTGAGCTAAACGTTATCAGTAGCCCTGAGTCGTTACCACTTGAGCAAATTAATCATTTTTTCGCAGGAGCCGAAACCAGATAAAGCCGATCAAGTATATATTCCTGCTTTTGGGTGTCATAACAGTAGCGAGAAACGAACTGCTGTGTCTCCTGATGGGGCGGCAATCCGTCTCGCCAGGCGAAATCGTCATAACCAAGTAGTTCCAGGCATTGAGGTAGCCCGTCTTTAAATTGCTGTGAAACCTGGAAAAAATCGCCCTCTCCTTGAGTCCAAAATAGGCGATCAAACACTTTACGGTATTTTCCGCCTTCTTCGATGTAAGCGAGATAGGTACAGGCTCCAGAGACGTTACACAACGGACGAAGATCGTCTCGGCAACCCGTTTCAGGACAGCCAATAGCTGGGAAGATGAAATACAGAGGCGATCGCTGTCCCAAAGCCGCGACTTTGATGATTTGAAATCGCTTAGGATCGCCAATCCAACTAGGGGAAATGTTTTCGTCGCGCACTTGTTGAATAAGTCTAGGGGGAGCGACTCTAGCCGCATAGTCCCAATCATTTCGAGGTTCAAAATTTAATTCCCCCTCAACCTGAGCCGTAACGATACTAGCTATCTGACAGGATTGGAGAGAAAGAAAAAGACAAGAAAAAGCTATTTTTTTTAGAAATCGATATATCATAGTTAGTCGTGATTATTCTGGCAAAAAAAGCGAAGGATCTTCTGGCAAAGGGCCACCGTTATAAGTTAATTGACTAATATCTTCGACAATTTGATATTCTTTTGGAATCTTAATTCCTAATTGTTGTAAAGCCCAAGCTTGTTCAGGAAACAAAAAGAAAATAGTGCCTCCATCCCCCTCCAGTGCAGCAATTTCTTGCTGAAGCTTTTCCTGACCTCCTAACCGCTCAATTTCTTGTTGATATCGTTTTAAAGCTAGATTTCTTGCTGGTTCTAAAGGAATATAATAAGTTAAACTTTCAGCTTCAATCCTTTCAGGAGAAACTGTAACAAAACAGCCAATTGAATCTAACTCGACTACGGTTTTTTTTAAAAATCTATCTTCTTCACTTTTGGGAGCTTGGTGAGTCAGTTCAAGAAAGTAATAAATTCCTTTTTTTGACGGTTCAGTAGTAATAACCTGGAAATAATAATTTTGAGGAATGCAAGGTTTAAGTTGATTTTCAATAGACTCAGATTGAGAAAATGACAATTGCTCCTTGCCAATTGTCATTCCTAGAAAAAAGATGATACCTATCACTGCCCACGTCAGAAATTTCATTAACTTAACCTCCCTGTTATCGTTTCGGTAAATGCTTGATTGGATCGACGGCTCCTCGATTCCTTCCATTAGGATAAAGCTCAAAGTGAAGATGAGGGCCAGTTGACCGGCCTGTACTGCCCATTTTGCCAATTAATTTACCTTGATTAACTTTGGTATCGACTTTGACGGTGGCTTCAGATAAATGACAGTATCGAGTCCATCTTTTATCACAATGTTCGATCTCAACATAAATTCCACAAGCACCCTTATTAGGAACTACCTTGCGAACAGTCCCACTATCTGCCGCTATAATAGGAGTCCCAATTTGATTGGCAATGTCAATCCCCGCATGAAGTCTCCCGTTACGCATACCAAACCCGGATGTGATAATTCCTTGGGCAGGCCAAATAAACTGCCCCGTACATTTACCCGATTCTTGTTTCTGTTGGCATTTTTGAGTATATTTGTTTTTTGTTTTTTCATAATAGCCTTTGACATCATCAGCATACCAAGCGGTGAAACCACCAGTGCCAGCGTGATGCCAGCCCGCGACACGATAGACTAAATCACTTCCTCGATAGCCCATGCGATAGCCAGCATTAAGCAATTTCTGCATATCTTGACGAAACACGCGCTCTTGTACATCTGGGGGAAAGTATTTCTTAATCGCTTCGCGCAATTCCGTTTCTGAAATAGCATTAGCCCAACTTCGCTGTAAAATCTCCAACCCTCCAGGTTTTCGGCGAAAAACGTCAATCACTTCGTCTCGATAAGTCATGTATTGGTATTTTCCCAAAGCCCGTCCCCCCGGAATTCTACAACCACTGCCACAAGAACGCCAAGGGCCAACAGCGTGATAGCCCCCTACGCCCCGACTCTCAATTTGCTCAATCGATTCTTGGAGTGCGCCAAAATTAATGCCTTGGTAAGTGGCGCACTCATCAGTACCCGGAGTGCTAGTAGCATCAGGATCGGTTCCATAATCCTGCTCCTGCTGAAGCGCCCCCGCAATACGAGGATCATTGAGCAATTCAGGCGGAATGCCAGGATTTTGCGGCACATCGGGCAACCCACTCGGAATCGCCGAAGTCACGCCATCGAGTCCGACAAAAATATTA
>JBGTNM010000009.1:0-7371 GCA_041743025.1 Microcystaceae cyanobacterium | reverse complement strand
TGATGAAATTGAAGAATTGTTAGTAAAACGTTGTAATATTCTGGGTGAAATGAAAGAAGACATCAAAAATTTGACTAACTATCATTGGTTAAGTTTTGTTTAAAATGTTAGTGGGGTATATAAACCGGATTTGGTATTAGGCAAGGGAGGCACTCAAAGACAGGCAGTTGAAGAATTAGTTAATTTACCGGCCAATAATCCGTTTCGAGATAATTTGTTAGAGATTTTGGCTTCTTGGCGCAAGACTTTAGAGTTAAAAGATAATAGGAGTGAAGAAGAGAGGGAATTAATTATGAACTTATCCCCTGCTTATGTACAGCAGTGCGAAGCCTGGAAAGAAGAAGGACAAGGCTTGCTGATCGAGAAACTGCTAGAAGAACGCTTTGGAGCGTTAGACGAGGAATTAAAGAGCCTGATTCCAACTCTAATGTAGCTTCCCCTATCAGAGCGCACGAGATTACTGCTCAATTTATCGAATCTGTCTCGTGAGGAATTGTTAGCTAGGGTTGAGGGGTCATCGAATTGAGAGCGTAGAAGTGAAACTTCTACATAATAAAGATTCACGCTTTCTCCTCAACCCACATCAGATGAGAGGAGAGAGCGTCACGAGAGAGCGCATTATAAAACCGTTCATCCGCCGTCACCATCTGACAAGAATTTGTCACAGCCAAAGCCAGATAAACACAGTCATAAACCGCTTGGTCAACCCGGGCGGCTATCTCCAACGCCATCGGCATCAAAGGCTCTGAGGGACAAATTTGTAAATCGCCCCCCATGAGGACACTTAAATCATTTTGCGCTAGTTCTAAGGTCATTTTACCCCGTCGAATCCGTTTCCAGAGGATATTGCCAATCTCTGGGAAAAAGAAATCGGGGACGAACAGTTCATGGTCATCATCTAATAGACGTAAGGCCGCTTCCGAATGAACTTCAGACAACACCCACTTAATCCCCACATTGGCATCAACCACAAAAAGAGTCAACGATTTCTATCCTCTCGTAGGAGTTCAACGCTATCACTAAAGACCTGCTCCCCATGTTGAGCGCGGGCTTGGGCGAGTTGAGAACGCCAATTAGCTCTTGAGGCGACCTTCGCGGGAACTTCTGGGGATGGCTGAAAGACAACTAACACCTCTAGCTCTAGATCTTTAACCTCTGGTGGCATCTGTACCTTTAAGATGCCATCTAGCCCGATATGGGTTTTAAATTGAAGACTTTGCATATTTTCGATAAGGGCTAAGACAATTCCTTTCTCTAGCTTGCCACGACATCCAACAAACCGTCGCACAAGTCAGTGATCTCACTCGCTGACATTTTTGGAAAACCCGATAAGATAGGGTTGGATGTCGCCCAGGTCAAGGCATGGTCACTAAAAAGGAAGCAATTGAGTTCGCCAAAAAGTACAATTGGACAGCTAAGGATGCGGAAAGAGCTTACGCCAACGTCGCTCTTGAAAACGCCACAGAGCAAGATTTAATCACTGCTCTGCTCGCCTTCGCCGGGCCAGAACTCCTAGAACGCCAGCGATTGCAAGCCGCCCAGAAAGCCCAAGTCACTAAGAAGAAGAATTACATCGAGAAAATCGAATCGGACTTCGCCAGCAAGATCGAGGAAGCCGACCGACAAGTTAGCGAGCTACGCAGTACCTTTCTGCCCCTCATCGCCAAGCTCTACAATTTCGCCAAACCGTTCGGGCTGAATGATCCTTGGATAGAAGCCCTGCTAGTGACCTACAACAATTATTTAAGCGAGCGAAACGACGACGAAGTTGCCCTGACGGGGTGACAAACAATGCTAAAAAGCAGATTCAATGAGGCTTGCCGCCCTCATTCCTCGCCGATAATTGGCGCATTTATGACGACTTAAATTCATTAATTCCTGAGTTTCTTGAGCGAACAATTGTAAAGATTCAACCCAAGCTTGCCCATGTAATCCAAGATAAAAATTACTGTGTCGTCGTTCAGTCCGACCTTTTTCTCTCACTCGCCCCACATACTTAGCAACTCCTGAGTTTTTGATAATTTCTCCACAGAGAGTAGCTTGAGAATAAGCGAGAGTAATCAGTAGAATTAGGGTCATTAAGCGTTGAAGAGTGAACCTGAGTCTCCTCTAGATTATAGCCACCGCTTTTAAAGTCTCTAAACATTTCTTCAATCCCAAATCGTTTTTGATAGCCGCCGATAGCTTCGTTAAGACTAGTCAAGTT
Organism: Microcystaceae cyanobacterium; assembly: GCA_041743025.1. Taxonomy (GTDB): domain Bacteria; phylum Cyanobacteriota; class Cyanobacteriia; order Cyanobacteriales; family Microcystaceae; genus JBGTNM01. The sequence continues at coordinate 5,165 of JBGTNM010000009.1, read as the reverse complement.
AGTCAGAATAAACCAGCCCTCTTCAACAGTCCAACCTCGATATTTCCGCTTCCACTTACAAGCGATGTTCGCTCCAGAGAATCTTTTAGTCGGGGTTTGAGTAGCAACGGAACAGAAAACAACGCTAAGGACTTTTAGCCGAGTTAAGTTAACGAATTTATTAGGGTTTCAGCCTTCAAGATCCTATTGAGATTTCAGAATCACTTGCCCAATCAGTAATTATGTACTAAGCCAAAAGTCTTGTTATGACTGAGTTTCAGGCTTAGCGTTGTTTTCTGTTCCGTTGCTACTCAAACCCCTTTCTCGCTAATATTCAGTATGCTGAGATTACGCTAGATACTATCGTCCTCGCTCAAGGACGGCAGTGACTAGGAGCTTTTGCAAGTTGAAGCGGTTGAAAAACCCAGTCGGTTTGTAAAAGTGGCTAAAAATTGGGGGAGCATCCCGGAAAATAGATGTCTCTATCTTGGCAGAGGGGGATATCTAGGGGGGGATGCCTGTCTTTATCATACACAATTTCGCTTTGTAGGTACAGACCGATCTATTTTTCGCAAAAAACCAGATCGAGAGTCTTAAAAAGAGAGATTAACGGGTATTAAAGCGGCATCCCTCCCTCACATAGGGTAGCTCTTGCGCTCACAACAGAAGCGAGACTACGGATGTCAGCGAGAACAAAAAACCAACCCAGATATCAAAATTTAACCCCCGCTTCCGAGGCGGGGAAGCGATTTACCCATTGGTTCAGTCACGGATGGGACTTCATTGAAAAGCCCAATGACCCAGAAAACGGACAAAAAACGAAAAGTTGGACATCAAACGGCGATTATCTCCTGTCGCCCCGCCAAATTTGGCAGCAGCACCAAGACCCCAACACCCTTATCGGCCTACGATTCGGCCAAACAACTAATTATTTAGTCATCGACCTAGACCGAGGCAGTTTTTATCACCCCGACAACGACGAGCAAGCCTTTAACCGTTGCCAAGAAGTTTTAGAAACCACCGGACTGTGCCGCCCCGTTATTATCCGTTCCAGTGATAGCGGCGGCCTGCACATCTACTACTTCCTGCCAGAACCCGTCAACACCTATCAAGCCGCCTGCCTGCTCCGCCTCACTCTGCTCAAAGCCCAATTGATCATTGCCTCTGGTCAACTCGAAACCTTCCCCAACCCCAAACGCTACGCCAAAAAAGGAGAAAACCCCTCCCTCTACAACGGACACCGCCTACCCCTGCAACCCCAAACAGGCTCTTACCTGCTCGATTCCGACCTAAGCATTATTTCCGGCCACGTTGAAGACCTGCTCAATCAAGCTGACTGGGCCGCCGCCCACCAAGATATCGAAAAGATCAAGCGTCGGCTAAAAACCGCCCCTTCCCGGCTGAAAAAATATCTTGCCAAGAAGACAAAGAGACAAGAGGACAAGGGGGTAAGGGGACAAGAAAGTCGTTTTTCCCCCGCGTCCCCCACCGCCAACTCCCTCGACCTCAGCCCATCCGCGCAAGTTTGGAAAGCCAACCTCGAACAACTCCTCGCTGAAGGTTGGACAGGACGCGGACAGACCAATTATCTGCTCATCAAATTCGTCACCTATGCCATCATCTTCAGGAAACAGCAAGGCCCCCAACTGCGAGAGACAGTTAAACAAATGGTGGTCAACGCCCCTGGCTACCATCAATACTGCCGCCACCTTCAAGAAATCGACCAGCGAATCGAGCAAATTTGCCACCACACCGAAAAGAACCATTATTACCTGCCCTATTGCCACCATCCAGCGCGAAACCGCCAATTTTCCAGCCTTTACACCTCCAATCGCCGGGCCGCCCCACCCAAAAAAACCAGCCAAAACGCTCAAGACAGAATCATCCAAGCCGTCAAATTCCTCCAACAAAATCAGCAGCTTCCTCAAAGCGTCACCGAGCGGCGAGAAGCGATTCGAGCCACCACCAAAGAGTTATTTGAAATCGCCGTCAGCAATCAAACCCTCAACAAAAACTTACCCTTATGGCATCCCCAATTTGATTTCATTGAGGACACAGCCGAACCCAGAGACAAGGGAGACAAGGGAGACAAGGGAGCCATTTCTTCCTCCTTGTCCTCCCAACCTACCCCCCAACCCGCTCAACCCGCATCAGAAGCCAATCTGACCACAAACACTACCCCCTTAGCACAAAAAAACGAAACGCCAAAACAAGCTCAGGGAGCCAGCCTGACCACCAAAATTTTCTATATGAAGTGTTATGAGCCTCTTGACGAAAAAACAGAAAAAAACTTTCAAAAACAAAGTCTTGGCTTGTCGGCTCAGCTTGTCCCGCCGCGCCCAGCCCAAAAATTGACAACGAAACGCTCTTAAACAACAGCCCCGAAAACCCCCTTGAGAACCCGTCAAGAGCTAATTTAACAACGCCTAACTCAGAAAAGGCTGATTCAGCCAGAGAAACTTTCTTGCGCCAATTTCAGGAGCAGGGAATTACCTTGAATTCTACCCTGAGCGGCTTAATCAAAACTCAGCCGATGGCAGTGATTGAAAATGCCCTAGAAGCCTTATCCCAACGCCAGCAAGTTGAAACCATCAACAACCCGGCTGGTTTTTTGGTTAAAGCGATTAAGCAACAGTGGAAACCGACCCACTCTGCCCAGAATAACCGTCAACCCTTTGAGTTTAACCGTTCTGTTTTTACTGATGAGTTTTTAGCGTGGTATGAAAGAGCTATTGCCGCCGGAGTGGTTCAAGACGTTCCCCTTAACTGGTTGCCCTTATATCAAAACTACGAGCCGATGGTCAGAGTTAATCAGCCTTCTCCTTTGGGTGCGCCCTACACAGCTATGCGCTGGCGGGAAGCAGTGGTACAGTTTGGGGATTTGATGAGTTAAAACCCCTTTTTTGAGGTGAGTTTTTAACTCGAACAATTAAGGACTGAGTTCATCATTTTTGTCAGTTCTCCGTAAAAGTACTGAGTCCAGTTTTAAGGGTTATTAAAGTCAGTAAAAATACGGATATTTCGGTTATCTAAAAGTTAACAAATTCAGGTTAATTTAAGATTTTTATAAAGTTACTCTCCCTCGAATAAAGTTTCAATAAAGTCAGTAAAAATACTCGACAAGGAAAAAAAAAGATGTTATTAATTAGAGCGGGTTAATTAAAATTACCTAAAAACTGACTTCCAAAATCGTGAATCAAATTCGCCATTTAAAAAAAAGGAGGAGATTTTTAGTCAGTGGATTCTGAAAGTTTATTCTGCCCTTAATTAAGAAATCATCCGATTGTTTTATCTCAGACAACTTGATTTAAGTTAACCTTGAACTAAGTAGGGAAATTATGACCCAGACTAAAATCATGCAAAATCACGATGAGACTAAAAAAACACCCACTTCCGCAGCAGACATCACCAATAAATCTGAATCAAAAGTGTGGGGGCGACGAATGGCGAAAGTTGCTATTGTGATGGCTTCAGTTGGATTATTGATTTGCATCGGTTTGCTGATTCAAGCATATATTACTCACGAACCAGTCTTTGAACTGGTAAGCTATAATTCTTTTAAGCCAGGATTTGAACTATTAGGATATAATGCTCTATTGTTTTATCTCTCAGGCTTTTTAACTCTGATTATTGCCTTAAATATTCCTAGGTTTATTGATACGCAACAAAAGAAACTAGGCTATGTTTCAGCTTTAATTGGCACTGTTCTACTATTTTTTTCATTTGGTTTATTGTTTATCAGCTATAAATCGAGCTTGGAATGGTGGGGATACTTATCTAAAGTGACTTCGGGAATTGGCTATATTACTCTGACTTTTTCTACACTTGTTAGCACGGAACGAAAAAGACTTCGGGGCAGGTTAACGTTTATAAGCCTTGTCTTAATCCTTGCGGGAGCAATACTGATCTTTTTTAGAAATTCGTAACAAGGAGGCGATCGCTGTCAGGAGCTTCCTGCTTGAGTAATTAATAAACTTCTGCACTTTTGTGCAGAGAATTTTAACCAATAGAACTTTAACGAGCTAAAGGTATAAGTCAAATTTTAGCTGCTGCTCGTTGTAGGCTGGTATGTGCTTTTTTTATTTAGAAATCTGAAATTTAATCAACATATTTGAATTAGCAGATTTACGAAGATGAATAACTCTACTCAACATTTCAATACTTTTGGTTGGAACTGGACTTTTCTAGGAGTCTTATATCCTTTTTTCTGAACCCATTTTTCTTGTCGTATTCAAAAAAGGAAGCTTTAAAAAATGCACAATGATACTCAACATCTAAGCGTCTTTGGTTGGAACTGGTCTTTCCTCGGAGATATCCAAGCTGTGACTGATAGCGAGGGAAATGTCACCCTTCTCAACTCTGGAATTCAGTCACTCCTACCTCAGCAACTTTCTGGTACGGCTCTATACGAGACTAACATCCAGACACTACTCTCAGAGCAATTAGCAAGCAATCCCTATAACTTAGACATCTCGCAACTGCTAGTCTCAGGGACAAGTCCAGAACGCACCTTTGAACGGCAAACTGATGGCAGTTATCAAAGTCATTCAAATGACAAAGGCATCCTCACCCAAGAAGGAGACCACTATCAACTACAGGAAAAAAACGGCACTGTCATCGTCTTCCGCGCTGATGGTCAACTGGATTATGTAGAAGATGCCAATGGCTATAGCCTTACAGCAGGATACACTAACAATCAACTAACTAGCCTCACTGCCTTTAACGGCGACAGTTTTACCTTAAACTCCAATGCTCAGGGACGCATAGAAACCATCACCGACCAAACCGGACAAAGCACCACCTACCACTACGACCCCACAGGTCAGTTCCTACTTGGTATCGAAGACTCAACCGGAACCACCAGCTTCACCTACGGTCATCCCTACAACCCAACCGTATTAACCAGTGTCACCTCTGCCGACGGCTCGAAAGTCAGCTACGACTACGACGAATTCGGTCGCCTTCAACAAATTATGGGGTTTGAGTAGCAACGGAACAGAAAACAACGCTAAGGACTTTTAGCCGAGTTAAGTTAACGAATTTATTAGCCCACATTCAGCAGGTTAAATCGTAAAAAGGTTATTTTAATCTAAATGGATTTAAGGTAGCTAAAATGACAACGGAAGTACAAATAGATGTTCAAGACATCGACCACTTGGGTATCATCGCTGGAATTATAGATGAGA
>JBGTNM010000008.1:0-22845 GCA_041743025.1 Microcystaceae cyanobacterium | reverse complement strand
ATAGAAGTAAACGCAAACGTTTAAGATTTGTATCGCTATGACTCCTGCGATCGCTATCAAACACCTACAAAAAACCTACGGTACGGTGGAAGCCGTCAAAGATATCTCCTTTAAGGTCGATAGGGGCGAAATTTTCGGACTGCTTGGCCCCAATGGCGCAGGAAAAACCACTACCATTCGCTGCCTGTGTACCCTCGCTAAACCTGATCGCGGCATGATTGAAGTGGGTGGCATTTCCGTCACTGACAACCCGAAAGAGGCACGCCGCCGCTTGGGATATGTTGCCCAAGAAGTCGCCCTTGACAAAGTTCTGACTGGACGAGAACTGCTGGCATTGCAAGCAGCACTGTACCACCTCCCCCGCCAACAAGCCAAAGAACGCATCGATCGCTTGCTGCAACTGCTAGGATTGCAAGAATATAGCGATCGCAAGACGGGAACCTATTCGGGAGGCATCCGTAAGCGATTGGATCTCGCGGCAGGACTGCTGCACCAGCCAGAGGTGTTAGTCTTGGATGAGCCGAGTGTAGGATTAGATATTGAGAGTCGCTTGGTGGTTTGGGACTTCTTGCGACAGGTGCGCGATGCCGGAACGACGGTACTGCTGACCAGTCACTATTTAGAAGAAATTGACGCGCTAGCCAATCGCTTAGCTATTATTGACCGAGGCAAAGTGATTGCCCAAGGAACGCCCAATGAACTCAAAGATCGCTTGGGCGGCGATCGTGTTACTTTGAGAATCCGCGAATTTTCCCTCATCGAAGAAGCCGAAAAAGCTAAAGCGATTTTGCAAGCTTTACCCTTCGTTGAAAAGGCGATTATTAATCCGTCTCAAGGTAATTCCCTCAATCTTGTTGTCACGCCACAAAGCAACCCTTTAAGCAAAATAGAACAATCGCTCTTAACGGCTGGATTGCCTATTTTCAGTATGGCTCAATCCCGTCCTAGCCTTGATGATGTCTACCTAGCTGCCACTGGACGCACTTTACTAGATGCCGAACTCGCTGCTGCTGGAACCCGCGACTTCAAAGCCGAGAAAAAACAGGAAATGAAGTGAAGGCAATAGGCAAGAAACAATAGGTAATCTAGATGTACAACAGCTTAATTCGTCTTTTCCCCCTTACCCCTTACCCATGAGTCAGACAATTATCCCCTCTCAAAGCGATTCTCCCCTTTCTCCCTCTCGGTTAACGCCTTCTTCTGTCGAGCGAGAAAGTAATGCCTTGGGAGATTTTGTCCAAGAAACGCTGGCGATGACTAAACGCCTATTTATCCAATTGCAACGCCGTCCCTCAACTCTAATGGCGGGGATTATTCAGCCGTTTATGTGGTTGATTCTGTTTGGGGCGTTATTTTACAATGCGCCGCCAGGGTTGTTCGGTAATGACCTCAATTATGCCAAATTTTTAGCTCCTGGCATTATTGTGTTTACCGCCTTTTCGGGAGCACTCAACGCGGGACTTCCCGTCATGTTTGATCGCGAATTTGGCTTTCTCAATCGCCTGCTAGTCGCGCCTTTGGCTTCCCGTTACTCAATTGTTGCCGCCTCGACGCTCTACATTATTACGCTGAGTATGATTCAAACGGCGGTGATTGTGGGAGCAAGTGCGGTATTGGGGGCAGGATTGCCCAATTTAGCAGGATTGAGCGCGATTACGTTAATTGTCTTTTCAATTGTCTTAGGTGTGACAGCCTTAAGCTTAGGACTAGCGTTTGCCTTGCCGGGACACATCGAACTGATTGCCGTCATTTTTGTGACTAATTTGCCCTTGCTGTTTGCTAGTACCGCTCTCGCGCCACTGTCGTTTATGGCAAACTGGTTGCAAGTGGTTGCCAGTCTCAATCCCTTAACCTACGCCATTGAACCGATTCGCTATATTTATCTCAACGGCTATTGGGCGATTGACAGTATCGTTTTACAAACGCCTTGGGCAGCGATTAGTTTTGGGACAGTCTTGGCGATCTTAGTCGCCTTCGATGCGCTAGTATTAGTAGCAATTCAACCCTTATTGCGTCGGCGATTTGCTTAAATCTATCATCGTTTATTATTGGAATTCACCATGACGATAACAACCTTAACGACTCGAACCTGCGCCCTCGCGCTTGGCGTAATAGGAGCGATCGCAATTATCCCGACAACTTTGGCACAATCAATCGATCTCTCCGATCCTACTCCTGATGAAAACACTTTTCAAAACAACGAGCAAGATGGCAATTATGGTGAGTTGGGCAATATTTTTAACCCACTAGACTTGATTCACCGAGCTAATCTGGGGCGCAGTCGCAACGCGGGTGATTTTGCTGAAGACACACAAACCGGACTCAATCGAGCAGCAGAAGATTTTAAGAAATTACAGCAACAGCAACTACAAGAATTTTCTCAACCAACTGCTGTTCCTCAAACCAATCCTTAAAGTTTTCAAAGTCACTTGTTTTCTAGTCGATAGCAAGTGACTTTATCTATTGGTGTGTTCTTTTTTCTGTGTCTTTGTGCCTTTGTGCCTTTGTGGTTAATATAAAATTGATTACAACCTATTGAAAGGGTTATCTTTTTAAGAGTTAAAATAAAGTTGAGAAAGCTCAAATGGTCAGTCGAACTCTAAATTTAGATCGAAACGAAAAAGCTTTATTACTGCAAGATTTCTATGGAGTCGCTAACGAACTTACGCCTTCAGTCGGGTTAGCTTCAGGATTGAAATCAACTTTGAGGACTTGGTTATGTTTGAAGTTAACTGTTGTCATTCAAACATGGGGTTATAATCGGCGGAAAATCGAACAGTGGCAAGCTCAAGGCAAAGAGATTATTATTAATATCGGTTGCTTGGGTGAATATGGCAAGTCCGATTACCTCAATGCTGATTTATTGTTAGGAATTAACTATTTACCCAAAGTTTTTTTAGGCCAATTAGACTACGATCTTCTACTAAATCTTACAGAGTGCGATCGCAACATCTTAAATCTGGCTGACGGCATTTTTTTGAGCCACGTTTTAGAACATATACCGCCTAATTTAGCTCTCGAAGCGCTTAAAAATTGTCTGGCTTATCTCAAAGTGGGCGCGGGTTTGCGCGTTGTCGTTCCTGATATTGAAAAAGTCAGTTTTCCGCAGTTGCCAACACCTAGCACTAGTATTCGACGTACTTTGGATGTCAATCGGGGATTTTATGGCTGGGGACACAAATTTATGTATAACTTAGATTTAGTCACTTTATTAATGGAAGAAGCGGGATTTAAAGAGGTAAAAGCTGTTGAATTTCGCTCTGGATTTTTGGGCAACACCGATCTCGAAAAATATAAAAATGAATCCCTATATGTGACTGGATTTAAAGCTTGAATAGGGAACTGGTAATTTCAATGAACAATGAACAATAACCAATAAACAATGATCAATTAAATTATCATTGTTTATTGATGATTGTGGCTTCGCTCACTCACTACGTTCGTGTTCACTATTAACTGATATGAAACGGTTTGTCGCGCAATTTTCTCGCCGTACCTCCCTGCGAACGGTGCTAATCGTGCCGCTCGCCATGCAAATTGCTGTTGCAGTGGGATTGGTGGGCTATCTCTCCTTGAGAAACGGTCAGAAAGCGGTAGAAAATTTGGCAATTCAGTTAATGAAAGAAATTAGCGATCGCACCTACGATCATCTCTCAGCCTACCTGTCAGTTCCTCATCAAATCCATCAAGCTAACGTTCATGCTGCTAGCGTTGGCTTGCTAGATATCTCTAATCCCCGTTATCTAGAACGCTATTTTTGGCATCAAGCTTTAGAGTTTCCTTCTGTCAATCACATTTATTTTGGCAACTCCCAAGGAGGAATGGTACTGGTAGGACGAGACGAACGCGATCGCCAGATTGTTCGGTTTACTCAAAATTTTGTCAGTGGAGAGTACTATCAATATGAAATTGACGAGCAGGGAAATTCGACGCAATCGCGGGTAATTGGCAACTTTGACGCTCGCCAACGTCCTTGGTATCAAGCCGTCAAACAAGTAAAACGAGGCGTATGGAGCAAAATTTATTTGTTCAATTCTAGCCAAAATCCTGGTATTTCTGCCAGCCAACCGTTTTACGATCACCAAGGCCACTTTCAGGGAGTTTTTGCTGCCGATCTCTCCCTCACCAATATTAGTGACTTTCTCGAAAAACTCAACGTAGGACAGTCGGGGCAGACCTTTATTATGGAGCGTTCTGGGGCGCTAGTAGCTTCCTCTAGTGCCGAACTTCCCGCTTATAGAGGCGAAGATGGCGAAAGTGTGATTCGACTCAAGGCGATTGATAGCTCAGTGCCTCTCATTCGAGAAACTGCTCAACATCTCGCGCAGCAGTTTAACAACTTGCAACAGATTCAAAGTCCCCAAAACCTGACGTTTAACGCCGAACGGCAGCGATATTTCGTACAGGTTGCGCCGTTGCGAGACGATTACGGACTCGATTGGTTGATTGTGGTGGCTGTACCAGAGTCAGAGTTTATGGGACAAATTCACCAAAATACTCGGCTCACCCTTATTTTGTGTCTGGTGACGTTGGGAACCGCGATCGCTATCGGCGTTCTCACGGCGCGGTGGATTGCCAACCCTATCATGTCGATGAGTCAAGCGGCTCGTGCGATCGCCCAAGGAAAGTGGGACAAAACGATTCCCCCGTCTCGTTTTACTGAAATCAGTCAGTTAGCCCATTCCTTCAATCAAATGGCTTCCCGACTGCGCCAGTCGTTTGCTGAGTTGGATGCTATCAACCAAGTTCTAGCCTACAGCAAAGCTCAACTCTCTAAATTCCTGGAAAAAATGCCCATCGGCGTTGTTATTCTCGATGCTAGAGGTCAACTTTATTACGTCAATCAGCGAGCAACAGAATTACTCGGAAAAGGACTGATTGAGAAGGTTTGTGCCGATAACTTTAGCCAAACTTATCAATACTATCTTGCAGGCACCTGTCAATTTTATCCTACCGAAAAATTGCCGTTAGTGCAGGCGTTAAAGGGCGAGCCGACTGCGGTTGAAGACATCGAAATCCACTGTCAAGGTGCGATCATACCGATTGAAGCTTGGGGAATGCCCATCTTTGACGAACAAGGGCAGGTTATCTACGCGCTCAGTGTGTTTCAAGATATTACCCTGCGCCGTAACGCAGAGGCATTGATTGCAGAGTACAGCCAGACGCTAGAAGGACAAGTTACTCAACGGACTGCCGAACTGACACAGGCGTTAACCGATCTCAAAGCTGCTCAGAAACAATTGGTAGAATCGGAGAAAATGGCGGCATTAGGCGATTTAGTAGCAGGAGTTGCCCACGAGATCAACACCCCTCTTGGTATTGGGGTGATTGCTGCTTCGACGCTGTCAGATAAAACCAGGGACTTTTTGCATACCTATTCTAGCAATTCTCTAAAACGTTCTCAGTTGGAGGCTTTCCTTGATACTGCCCAGCAAACGAGCCAGATGATTTTGAGCAACCTCAACCGAGCAGCAGAACTGATCCAAAGCTTCAAACAAATTGCTGTCGATAGCTCTATTGAATCAAAACGGACGTTTAATCTAAAAGGCTATCTTGAAGAAATTTTATTCTCGTTACAACCTAAACTCAAACGAACCAAACATCACGTTATGATTAATGGAGATAAAACACTGACGCTAAAGAGTTATCCTGGGGCCTTTTCGCAGATTATTACAAATTTAATGGTTAACTCAATCATTCACGCCTATGAGCCTGAAGATGAAGGACTCATTCAAATTAATTTTTACGCCAATCATAGAGAAATTACGCTCTGTTATAGCGATAATGGTCGGGGAATCATTGAGGAAAATAAGAGCAAAATTTTCGACCCTTTTTTTACAACTTGTCGGGGGAGTGGTGGCAGTGGATTAGGATTACACTTAGTCTACAATTTAGTGACACAACAACTTAATGGAACCATTGAATGTTACAGCCAGGTCGGTCAGGGAACCCAATTTACGATGAAATTTCCCCAATAGTGAGGTTAAGGTTAATGCTGATAGAGAAACTATCGCTCTTGGGAGAAGAATGGAGACAGTTGTGATGTTAAAAAAGGTCAACCAAACTCAAGAGGACAGTGATGAACTTCTTTTTTTAGAGGAGGAAGAAAATGTCGTTTTGTTGACGACTGAATCCACCTCTGCCGAAACTTTAGAAAGTTGGAAAATTCTATTAGTTGATGACGATCGGGAAATTCACGAGGCGACTAAATTAGCCATTGGGGACTTAAGTTTTGACGGTAAATCTCTCCAGTTTTTTAGTGCTTACTCCTCTAGGGAAGCCCAAGAAATACTCGCTCAACATTCAGATATTGCGACGATTTTTCTCGATGTCATTATGGAAACAGAAGAAACAGGCTTAGAAATTGTTAAATACGTTCGCGAAGACTTGAACAATGAGTTGGTTAGAATTATTTTGTGTACAGGACAGCCTGGAAAAGTCCCAGAAGATCGCATTATTGTTCAATATGATATCAATGATTATACGACTAAAACGGAACTAACGCGACAGAAGTTATTAACCAAAGTTATCACTAGCCTTCGAGGATATAGAACTTTAGTTAATATCGAACAAAGCAATCAAAAAATTAAAAGATACGCTTTGGAAAATGAGAAATTGTGCAAACAACTAGAAGAATATGCTAATAATCTAGAAAAAAAAGTAGAGAAAAGAACGCAAGAATTAATTAACAAAAATCAACAGTTAGAGATAGAAATTCAACAAAGAAAGCTAGTTGAAACTCAATTAGAACGAGCCAATCGAGAATTATTAAGATTTGCGACATTAGATGGATTAACCCAAGTTGCCAATCGATATTATTTTGATATTTATTTAAAAAAAGAATGGCAAAGAATGAGGCGAGAACAAATGCCAATTTCTCTCATTTTGTGTGATGTCGATTATTTTAAACTCTATAACGATCGCTACGGGCATCTAGCTGGTGATGAGTGTTTAAAAACGATTGCCAAAAGTATCACGCAAGTGGTCAACCGTCCCGCCGATTTGGTTGCTCGTTATGGCGGTGAAGAATTTGCGATTATTCTTCCCAATACCGAGCGAGAAGGGGCTATTCAAGTTGCTAAAAATATTCAATCCTCCATCCAAAATCTCCAAATCCTTCACCAAGATTCCCTGATAAAAGCCTATATTTCGCTCAGTTTGGGGATTAATACCTGTCTGCCCTCTGACACATTAGAAGTCAATGTCTTAATCGATTGTGCCGATCGCGCTCTCTATCAGTCCAAAAATCAAGGACGCGATCGCCTGTGTGTTTACCAATGAAGAAGGCAGGGGAGCAGGGGTGCAGGGGTGCAGGGGTGCAGGGGAGGCAGAGGACAGAAGGAACATTTAAAGAAACCCGTTTCGTTTTCTTTAAGAAAACGGGTTTCTCTAATGTTCAAACTAACGCCATTGCTGGAGTACTCCAGCGTTTGACAGCATTGCCCACCACAGACAAGTCTTGCATCAGACGGTCGAAGCGCTCAGGTGTCAGAGATTGCGGCCCGTCAGAGAGTGCTTTCGCTGGATTGGGGTGAACTTCGATCATCAGCGAATCAGTCCCAGCCGCAAGAGCAGCAAAGGCCATGGCAGGCACATAGTCAGATTTTCCCGTGCCATGACTCGGATCGATCATAATAGGCAAGTGAGTTAAAGTTCGCAGTACAGGTAAGACAGACAAATCGAGCGTATTACGAGCGTACTTGCTATCAAAGGTACGGATGCCCCGTTCGCAAAGAATGACGTTAGGATTGCCACCTGCTAGGAGATATTCTGCCGCCATCAACCACTCATCAATGGTGGCTGCCATCCCTCGCTTGAGCAGAATGGGTTTGTCCTGCGCCCCCAATTTTTTCAGCAGGGAGAAATTCTGCATATTTCTGGCCCCAACTTGCAAGATGTCTGCCACTTCCGCAATTTTTTCGACATCGGCGGTGTCCATGACTTCGGTAATAATACCCAAACCGCTAGCTTGACTGGCAGTAGCCAGCAATTCTAAAGCACTTTCGCCGTGTCCTTGGAAGGCATAGGGAGAAGTACGCGGCTTGTAAGCTCCTCCGCGCAAGAACTGAGCACCTGCCGCTTTAACGCGCTTGGCGGTTTCGACGATCATTTCTTCATTTTCTACCGAACAAGGCCCAGCGACGACCACGACGGGATGGTGCAGTCCGAACATCACCACGCCTTGCGGCGTATTGACTGCCACTTCACCGTATTCGCCGTGACGAAATTCTAGGCTGGCTCGTTTAAAGGGTTGTTCAACTCGCAAAACATTTTCAATCCAGGGACTAATTTCTTGAATTTGCAACGGATCGAGAGCGGCAGTTTCTCCCACTAAGCCTATGACGACTTTGTGCTTGCCGACTATTTTTTCAGGTGTTAGACCTAATTCTTCAAATTCTTGGCCAATACGCTCAATTTCGACTTCTGGAGAGCCAACTTTCATGACGACGATCATTTACAATTCCTCTGGTGTCGGTAACTCTTAAATAGTCAACAAAAAACTTTACTCTTTTTTGATTTCCTGTCGGGTGGTACGCCAAGCTCTGATTGTCCTGCCAAAGTTGGCGGTAAATTCTTGCCAACCCCACCAACCGCCTATTCTATCTTCATCCCAAGCGGTCGAGAAGATACCGTAACTCAATCCCAGTACCCCCAAGGCAAATAAGCCGAGACTGACAAAAAAAACCATATAAGACGGGATTTCTAGCCATTCATGACTGACAATCCAGTAAAAAATGAAAAAAGAGGACATTCCTAACGCAGTAGGAATGCCGCTAAAGATTGCCATGCGCCGTATCATGCGTTTGCTGACGGTAGCAGGAATGGCACTTAAGCTAGCTGATTGCCTGTCAACCGCCGTTTTAGGGGATTTGACGGGGACAGAAGCCGCTTTTTTCTTTTTGTGACGGGGTTCAAAGGGCAGGCGATCGCGGGGCGGTTGAGAGGACATATAATGATTGGGAGACAATTTAACGGCGGATACCCAAACGTTTGATCAGTGCTTGATAACGCTCTGAATTTTTAGCATTAATATAAGCTAACAAGCGTCTGCGCTGTCCAATCATCTTCAGCAGTCCGCGCCGCGAGGCGTGATCTTTGGGATTCTGTTGTAAGTGGCCGGTCAGTTGAGTAATGCGTTCTGTTAGCATAGCCACCTGTAAGTCTGGCGACCCTGTATCAGTCTCGTGAACTTGGTATTCGCCAATGAGTTCCTGTTTTCGCGTTTGCGTCAAAGCCATAAGATTAGTGAGAATAGACTAAATGCTGCAAACTCTTATGTTACCATTTCTGTTCCCCAGATTGGAAGATCTTGCTTTAATCAGTTTGCTGCATCTTTGAAGGTCGATCAAATGGATTGGAGCTACCACGAAGCGGTTTTTGACCTTTACACAGAGACATATAATTAAAAAATAGCTATCATGAGGCACAAGCACGATGTCTAATACTCCTACACAGGTTACGACAGATTTAAGCCAAGCTCTAGCGCAAATTAATCAAAAATTAGACGATTTTCCAAAAGAGGTTAATCAAAGATTTGACAACTTGCAGAAAGAGGTCAATCAAAGATTTGACAACTTGCAGAAAGATGTCGATCAAAAATTTGAACATCTTCAAAAAGATGTTACTGATATTAAGATTGAACTTGCTACCGTTAGGGGAGATATTAATTCCTTAAGAATAGAAGTTGGTTATCTTAAAGAAGATATCAAAGAGGTTAAAGGTTCTCAGAAAGCGCAAATCTGGACGTTAATCGGTATTCTTGGTACGGCAGTAGTGGGAACGGTAATTAAATTTGTTATTACAGACATTCCTGGCAATCCTTAATATTAACTAAAAAATTTTTCGTTTAGCTTACTGATATAGCTGCATCACTTCTGTAATGTCTAAACGCGACTGAACCCCTAATGTTAGCGGAGAAACATGACCGCGATTGAGGTGGTCGGCGGCAGCACAACCAATCATGGCAGCATTGTCAGTACAAAGGTTGAGGGGAGGAAAGTGAAGTTTTAAGTGGTGTTCGGCAGTAGCCGCTTGTAGGTGCGCTCTTAAGGCAGTGTTAGCCGCCACCCCACCGCCGACAGCGATCGCCCCCATGCCATAATCTAAGGCACAGGCAAGGGTTTTTTGGGTAAGCGATCGCGCCACAGTTGCTTGAAAACTGGCCGCTAAATCAGCCGTCGGCAACACCTCGCTTTCTTGCGTTAACTTCTGCACCAAGCGCAAAACAGCCGTTTTTAAGCCACTAAAACTCGAATCATAGCGATGATAGCCCCCTTGGGGGAGCGAAACTCGTCCTTCTGGCAAGGCGAAGGCTTGTGGATTGCCTGTTTTGGCTAGGCGATCAATGGCGGGGCCCCCCGGATAACTTAAACCCAGCAACCGCGCCACTTTATCAAAGGCTTCTCCCGCCGCATCGTCGCGGGTACTTCCCAATTGTTTGTATACGCCGCAATCTTGTACATCAATCAGGCTGGTATGACCGCCAGACACCAACAAGCACAAAAAGGGCGGCTCCCAAGTCGGATTGCTTAAATATGTGGCGTAAATGTGTCCTTCTAGGTGATGAACGCCGATAAACGGCTTTTTATAAAGTATTGCCAGCGTTTTAGCTGCTGTCACCCCAACCAGCAAAGAACCCACCAAGCCAGGAGCAACCGTTGCCGCCACCCCATCAATCTCCTGCCAACTCAATCGCGACTCGGCTAGGGCGCGATCAATACAGGGGTTGATGCTGCTCAAGTGCTGGCGAGAAGCGACTTCAGGTACTACTCCCCCATAATTGCGGTGCAGGTCAATTTGCGAAGCGACGATATTACTATAAACATTACAATTGTTAACGACCGCAACCGCCGTTTCATCACAACTTGTTTCAATTGCTAGTATTGTTGCCATTCTCTGCTACTTTGAAACGAAAGACTAGTTTTTTGAGCGGTCAACTTTACTCGCCTCACTGGTAGAAGTAAGATGACTTCGAGGTAATATCGAGCCTTCTTTTTTTTGTACAAAAAACTTAGTCTTTTGTAACAAAAGGAAACATTTCTTATGAAACAATTGCTGGCTTTCATTCTCATCGTAACGCTTTGGTTTAATTTTGCCCCGTCTGCCTCAGCAGCCTCAGCAGATGAATTTGCCCACCTGACTCCTTGCGGTCAGTCTGCTGCTTTTCAGGAAAGAGCAAAATCCTTCCGCAATACCACCGATGACCCTCAATCCGGTCAAAAACGCGCCGAGCGCTATTCTGAAGCTCTTTGCGGGCCAGATGGGCTACCCCGCCTGATTGTAGACGGTCGTTTGAGCCATATGGGAGACTTTCTCATTCCCAGTATCATGTTCCTCTATATTACGGGGTGCATCGGTTGGGCTGGTCGGTCTTATTTGATTGCCCTTCGGGGATCTAAAGACGCAGAAATCAAGGAAGTGATTCTGGACATTCCCTTAGCCCTTAAAAGCATGATTGCTTCTGCTTTCTGGCCGCTAGCGGCAGTTCAAGAATTCTTGGCTGGAACCCTAACGGCCAAAGATTCTGAAATTCCTGTTTCCCCTCGCTAACCTTAGCGCGGGTTTTGTCTTAACCATTTTGGTGTTACCCTCAATTGTTTGGAGAAACATTCATGGCAAAATTTTTGTCTTTAGCTCCGGTTGTCCTTTTTTTGTGGCTCGCTGAAACCGCCGTGTGGTTGATTGTCTTTAACAATCGCTATCCCGATTTGTTATTCCATCCCTTGGGCTAAAAATTAGCTAATTAACTGTCTTTATCAAGGTAAGAGACTGGCAACTAAGCTAGTCTCTTTTTATGACAACGACTAGGATAGAAATAAAAATAGCGTGACAGCTTATGAGCGCCTCTACCCATTCATCGACTCAAACCTTGTACGAACAAGACTATCAACTTTGGTTGAAAGCCACGATCGCACAACTGTGTCAAGGCAAGTTTTCCGACTTGGATTTAGACAACTTGATTGAGGAGTTGGAAAGCATGGGTAGAAGCGACAGACGTGCCCTCAAGAGCCTATTAACCAGATTATTAGAACACTTACTCAAGTTAGCTTACTGGGCATCAGAACGAGAATATAACGCTAATAAATGGAAAGCTGAAATTACGACCTTTCGGCTACAAATCAAAGAAATTCTCGAAGAAAGTCCGAGTCTTAAGCCTTATTTAGTTGAAATATTCGAGAAATGCAATAGCGATGCCCGAAAAATTGTTTCTCGCTTGATAGGATGTGAGGTAAACACGCTGCCGAGTTCTGCGCACGCGACAGTTGAGCAAGCTTTAGACGAGAATTGGTTTCCAGGGGAAATCGAGCCATGAAAATGCTTAAGATGTTACCCTTAAGAAAGCTTCAGACTGTATTGAGAGTATGACATCACCATTCCACGCATTGACTCAAACTTTATACGAACAAGATTATTGTCTTTGGTTAGAGAAAACTATAGAACAATTGCGCTCCCGTCAGTTTTCTGGCTTGGACTTAGACAACTTAATTGAGGAGTTGGAAAGCATGGGCAGAAGTGACAGACGGGCTATCAAGAGCTTATTAACCAAATTATTAGAACATTTACTCAAGTTAGCTTACTGGGCATCAGAACGAGAATATAACGCCAACAAATGGAAAGTAGAAATTAGGACATTTCGCCAACAAATTACAGACTTATTAACAGACAGTCCCAGTCTAAAACCTTACCTGGCTGAGATTTTTGAGGAATGCTACGGGCGAGCCAGAAATAACGTAATCGACCTGATAGGATTATCAGCAAACACTTTCCCCATCGATCCTGTCGCTAATTTAGACCAAACCTTGGATGAAAATTGGCTTTCTATCATTGATTTTTCAACCGATAAGTAGGAAATGGCCGATTGGCGTTTAATCCCTCTGTTGCAAGCTTCCGGTGAAGTGCAAATGGCCATTGATTGCTGGTTACTCCAGCAGCACCAAGCGGGCAACCTTCCCCCAATACTGCGCTTCTACACCTGGTCGCCCGTTGCTATCTCTTTAGGCTACCACCAACGCCACTATCCTGCCGTTTGGCAGCACTTATCCTGGCAGGGAAAACCGCTCGATATTGTCCGCCGTCCGACGGGAGGGCGAGCTGTTTTGCACCAAGGGGATCTCACCTACACGATGGTAACGTCTGGTCTGTCAGGCAGTCGCGTTGAAGTTTACCAGCAACTGTGTCAGTTTTTAATCGAAGGTTGGCGATCGCTCGGTCTTGAATTACACTACGGACAAGCAGGACGCGGCTACATCCACAACCCCAACTGTTTCGCCACCGCTACCAGTGCTGATTTAGTCGATACTCAAGGCAACAAACTTGTTGGCAGTGCCCAACTTCGCCAAAACAAAGCCATCCTCCAACAGGGTTCAATACGTCTGTTTCCTGATGGAGATCTTTATACTCGCGCCTTCAACACCCCCGCACCGCCAGCAGCCACTCTCCCTGCCGCTTTACAAACCGAAAAGGGAATTGATCTTCTTATCGAAGCGTTAACCGCCGCCGCCAGCCATTGTTTAGGGGCTGAGTTCGTCACTCAACCCTTTACACCGAGCGAATGGCAAGCGATCGCCTAACCCCAACCGAGGGCAGCAATCTGTTAAATTAGATACAGAATTGAATTCCGTGACAGCACTGGAGAGGCGCAAGCCGCTTACTCCAGTTTTTTTCATAGTATTTGTCACTTCTGAATGGCGTAAGTCCTGATCGTATCAAACTCAACATTTTTTGAATCATCTTTGTAAGATACTTAAATTCAATAATATTTCTCTTATCACAACTGATTGAGATAACTTAAAACCCGTTAAATGGTTCGATTTAGAGACGGATTTGACACGTAAAAGAGGATGCAGTACCCTAAACAATAAATTACGCTCTAAATAAATTCATTTTTCTTAATTTTTCAGGATTGGTATGGACTATAAGCAAGAGTTAATCACGACTATTCATGATTTTGGCTGCGATCTCGATCTCTTAGAGAGCAAATTAACGCAACTGAGCGAACAATTGCCGACAGCCGTTCTTATTCCCGCGCTTTACGAAGAACTCGAACGACCTGCTCTGGCTAGCATTCGCGATCAGTTAAAAACTTGTGCCTTTGTCAAAACCGTTGTCGTCTGCCTGTATGCAGAAACCATCCATCAATATGCTCATGCCGTGCAGTTTTTTGAGAGTTTACCTCAGCCAACTTACGTCATTTGGGAAAATGGAGAGCGGGTAACCCGACTGCTAGAGCAACTGAGCGATCGCGGACTAAATTTGTTAGACTTCCGAGGGAAAGGCCGGGCCGTGTGGCTAGGGTTGGGAGTGGCTTCCTTAGAAGCTGAAGCGATCGCTCTTCACGATGCCGACATCATTACATACAATCGTTCTTATCCTCTCAAATTGCTCTTTCCTTTACTCGAAAAAGAATTCGGCATTGCGTTCAACAAAGCCTTTTATGCCCGAATTGGTCAGGAGTCACGCCAAATGCACGGTCGGGTGATGCGACTGTTTGTCACGCCTTTGCTGAGGGCGTTAACCGAACTATTTGGCTTCCAACCTTATTTGCGCTATCTCAATGCCTACCGCTATCCTCTCTCAGGCGAATTTGCCCTAACCAGTGACCTCGCGCTCAACATTCGCATTCCGAGCAATTGGGGGCTAGAGGTTGGCCTGCTAGCAGAAGTTTATCGTAACGTCGCGCAAAAGCGCATCGCCCAAATCGATTTAGGCATCTTCGATCACAAGCATCAAAAAATGGGTGTGTCTACCAACGAGGGACTGCGAAAGATGTGCCGAGATATTCTGCAATCCGTGTTGCGGACGCTGACAGAAACTCAACAGGTGGTTATTACCATGGAACACATTCACGCGCTGCGGGTTAAATTTCGCCGCGACGCACAAGATTTTACCCGTCAATATTTCGTGGATGCACGGTTTAATGGATTGAACTTTGATCGCCACCAAGAAGAGGTTACCACTGAACTGTTTGAACAAGTTATTGCCGAAGCAGGAGAACAATATTTTCAAAACCCATTTGGGGCGCAGATTCCAGACTGGACGCGGGCATTGGCAGTTATGAATGACTTTCAAGAACGTCTCAAGGAGGCGACTCTAACCGATGCAGCAGAAGCCAGAGCCTTGATGCTGGTACACAACGAGACTATCACCCCCGAAACGCCCGAAATTGTCTTGTAATAGGTGTCGAAACTATAACAATCATGAAAGCTTATCAGTTTTTAAGTTTCGTTTCGCTTCTATCTATAGTGCTGACAGTTCTTTTATCTCCATTAGCTAACTCCCAGTCTAGCTCGGAAGTTAACCCATCTAGTTGTATTCGAGAACCTCAGTCCTATCTTGAACCAGAAAAGTTAGCGATACTCGCTTATCAAGGCTATCTAGAAAAGCAAGGGATTCCAGGTTACATAGCCTTCAACACAGAATTTGCCACTGGAAAGATAACCGGTCAAACCGTGGTTCAAGCTGCTGTAGCTGGTTGTTTATTAACTAACCAGGCAGTTCACGAAAATTACATACAGGAGGTGCAGCAACAGCTTCAACTTTTGTTTCAAGAAGATTTAGGTCGTTAATATCATTAGAACAAGAAGGTAGTACGGATCACACCGACATAAATGGGTTCGTTTCTATCATCGTGGTTAGGATTGAGAATGACATATCCACCAGGAGTAATAGCGATGTTATTGTTGATAAGAATTCGGAAACCTGTTTCGATAATATGAGAGGTACTCTCTTCGCTGCTGGCTTTCGGTGGCAAACCCCCACTAACCCAAAGCAGAGAACCTTCCCTCAAGACATCGACAAGAGCAATACTAGCGTTCCAACTCCAGACATCCTGCTCGTCAAAGATCTTGTTTTCATCTCGGACTTTGGCATAGCCACCCCAAGCATTAAGGCTAAGGAAAGGGAAAAGACGAAAATTAGCTTGAAGACCGAAGCGCTCAGCACTCGTTGGATGATTGCCGAAGGGAAATTCTGTATTGGGACTGGAACCCCCCCCAAAGACAGGACTACCTTCTTGGTAGGAATGAACGTAGGTTGCCGCAATTTGAAAAGTATTTTTGATGTTGAAGCTAAGTTGTGCGCCAGTAGAATAGTCACCGTTGAATAAACCAGCACCTTCTCTGGAAGATTCTGCTTCACCATTTAAGTAAGTCACTGTGAAGTTGATGAAGTCATTACTGATGGTGACGGCAGCACCAGTATTTCCCGGCCCTAAATAGACAATGTTGTTTTGAAGTTGTAAACGGGATAGCGCACCCGTTGCACCACTGTCAAGCAGAGGGTTGATCGGATCGAGAACAGTATCCAAGCCGACCCCTGTAGCACCCACAAGCAGGGTTACAGGGCCGGCACTGGTGCGGTAAAATAGCTGGCTAACTCTAACTTGGTTGTCAACACCAGCATCATAAGCTAGACGAGTCATGTTAGTTCCCGTTGGACTAGCCACATTAAAGCTGTTGCTACCACCCCCGTTACCCGCTTGCAGACGAGTTCTTAAGAAGTCTTTTCCCGTAAAGCTGGTTTCAAGATTAAGGCGTAAGCGATTTTGGAATACGGTTTCGGTTTGTTTGCCGTCGCTACTGGGTAGATTACCATTACGCGCTTGCTCGCCAAAGGTATCAGCAACACCAAAGATGACTTCCCCTCTTAGGGTTGCGGTGGTCGAAAATTGATGATCCTCTAGGAAGGAAACCCGCGACTCTAGATTATCAACCCGTGCGCCTAAAGGAGCCAATTCGACTTGAAATTCTTGGACTAGCCGTTTTAACTTGTCAATGTCCTCTCGCAGGACAGCTACGTTTTCTTGAAGCAAACGCTCTATTGTGTTTAAACAGGTATTCAATCCTGCGGCAAACTCCCAGCGCGTCAAAGCTCTGTCACCTCGATAGGTCTGGTTGGGATATCCGACAATACAACCGTAGCGTTCTACCAAACTCCGCAGTGCTTCATAGTACCAGTCTGTTGAGGCAACATCCTGTAACTGCGAGACTTTGGTTATCTTAAACATGGGGTCGTTTTGACCCATTGGACTCAAGGACTGGTTATTAAGGGTTTGAGAGGGAGGCAAGGCTTGAGCGACAAGTCTTCTGTCTGCTCGGTTGGAGGTTAAGGCAAACGAAGTCACTCCCAAAATCGCTGAGCCAATTAGTAACTGACGATAAAATCGGTTCAACATACTTTGTAAGATCCTTCGTTGATATCTACATTAGAGGGTTTTGATAATAAAACCATTGTAAATAACGAATCCTGCTAACTTGTTGTTTAGTTGGAATTTCCGGGAATCCTAAATTTGGAGTTTTCAGCAACGAAATAACTGTTGCCCAGTTGTAGCAGGATGATAGATATGATGGTAGATAGCCCCGTTATTACCAATCCACAACCAATTGAGGGAAATTGGAATGGAGGGTGGACATTAGATAGACATACTATATCAAGCTCTCCTACCGTTCGCACAGATTTAGGAGAACTACTTTATCAATTAAAATATAATCTTGATAGAAGTAAAATTTTGCCAATAGCAGAACTTACCGCATCATTTATCAGAGAGCGTTCTGCATATTCTTATATTAATGCAATTGTTCCTATTCCTCCTTCAAATACGCAAAGACCATTTCAACCTGTTTTTGAGCTAGCAACTCAAATAGGAAAAATGCTTAATTTATCTGTTTCTTTAGATTATCTGGTAAAAACCAGGTCAACAGAACAAATAAAAGACATCAGAAATCCAGAGTTAAAAAAACAAATATTGCAAGAAGCTATGCAAGCTGACCAACGTTTCCAAGAAAAATATATTTTGCTTTTTGATGATCTTTATGATTCGGGAGCAACCTTGATGGCTGCAACTGATGTACTATTAAATCAAGGGAGAGTCCGCAGAGTATCTGTATTAACATTGACGAGGACTAGAATTCAACAATGATTGCTGATCAAGACTATTTCTGGTTTAGACTTTTTCAAACTTCTGGCATTGGCCCTAAAAATTTAGTGTCTATTGCTCGAATTATGGAAAAAGAAAAAATTTCATCAGGAGAAATACCACTCAGTAAAGCTGAATTATCTTCTAGATTTCCTAATTTAGCAAAAATTATCCTTAATAAAATTCGTAAAGAAGATCAAGAAAATATTTATTTAGAGTATCAATCTCTTTTACAAGACGATGTAAGAATTATTCATCCAGAGTATTTTGATTATCCAAAGAAATTTCTTAATTTAGCAGAAAATAATAGCATTTCTCCGGTTTTATTTGGCAAAGGAAATCTTAAGTTACTACGTGATGAAAGAGTTGCTATTGTTGGTGCAAGAAATGTTTCTGAGCAAGGAATAAAAGCAACTAGACACCTAGCAACTGAATTAGCTCATAATGGAATAAATATTATTTCTGGATATGCTAAAGGAGTAGATTCAGAAGCTCATTTAAGTGCTTTAAATGCTGAAGGAACAACCACACTAGTTTTAAGTTATGGTATCAAAGAATTTCGTTATAAGAAAGAATTTAATGGAGCGAATTGGGAAAGAGATACTTTGGCAATTTCTCAATTTTCGCCTAAAACCAAATGGATAGCAAGAAATGCAATGATTAGAAATAAATTGATTTGCGCTTTAGCTAAGGGAGTCATCGTTATAGAGTCAGGACTGGAAAAAGATGCAACCGGAAAAATGAGTGGAACATTTAATACAGGAATAACAGCCTTAAAAATGCAGCTTCCTTTATTCGTAATTTCTCCTAATTATTTTGATATACCACCTGAAGGAAATAATACTTTAATTGAGCAAGGGGGTATTGAAATTAATCCTCTTAGCGACGTTCAAAAAATCAGTCAATCTATTTCACATCCAATTTCGGCTTTAATTCCAGATAAGAAAAAATATCTGCCTAGTCAAACTGAACTTTTTTCATCAGAAGTATTTCAGGCTAAAGGTTGATTATTTTAAATCTACTGTTGTTAGAATAACAGGCAGCGTTGAAATGTTTTGGATTAACTGTTAATTTTAATTGGCTTTTTCATGCCTTTCTATCTCGGTTGTGCAGTTTGGTCATACAAGGGTTGGGTAGGTGAGTTTTTTCCGCCGAAAACGCCTGCTAGTGACTATCTACGATGCTATAGCGATCGCTTAACCGCTGTTGAGGGTAACACGACTTTTTATGCTGTTCCTGATGCTGCTACCATTGCTCGTTGGGTTGAACAAACACCTTCTAGCTTTAAATTTTGCCTAAAATTCCCCAAATCTATTACCCATCAGGGGTTATTGTCTGCCAATATTCCGCAAGCACTGGATTTCATCGATAAAGTTAAAGGATTAGGCGATCGCTTGGGGCCGATTTTTGCTCAATTACCGCCTACTTACTCTCCGCAATTGCTTGATGATCTCTCCCAATTTTTGCAAGCTCTTTCCGAAAAAAAAGTAAAATTAGCAGTAGAAATTCGGCATATTGATTGGTTTGAACCGATTTTCGAGCAGCAACTCAACCAATGCTTGCAGCAGCTACACGTAGGGCGCGTCCTTCTCGATACTCGTCCTATCTACAACGCACCAGCAGCAGACCAACCCCCTCAATTTCGGCGCAAACCTCAACTTCCCCTGCATCCTTACCTGACGGCAGATTTTACCCTCATTCGCTTCATTAGCCATCCTCAAGCGCAATATAACGAACGCTACTTACAAGAATGGCTCAATCAGATCGATGCTTGGTTACGAACGGGTAAGGAAATTTATTTCTTCGTCCACTGTCCGATTGAAGAGCGATCGCCTTTTACCGCTCGCGATTTCCAGCAACAATTAGAGCAGTCGGGTATTGGGGTTCCCCTCCTACCCTGGAATCAAATAACGGCAATTCCTCAACAATTAAATCTATTTGATTAAATCTTATGGCTAGGTTGCATCAGGTCTATTAACCCTCTAAACCATAGCTGATAGCTCATAGCTGACGGCTGAATGCTTACCCGGTGATAGCGGTTCGAGACGGGGGCTTGAGGAGAAATAAGCAATGATAGATAAGGGTAAAGTTAAGGTCAAAACGGCGATTATTGTTCCTAAAATGCTTGCCCATCTATGGGCTTGAGGGTCGGAAACCTTCCCTGACGGACTACTTGATTCCATAAAAAAGGTGATTAATCTGAACTCGATAGATAACAATTACGAAGCCTACATTTGGGCTTCTTTATTATATTATACCCAATTTTTTCGAGAAAGCTATCAATTATTGTTAGGAAAAATACATTCATAAAATGAAAGGTCACAACCTGAAACCTAAACTAAGGGCAGATAACAGGTTATGACCTCAATGCAATCGGAGGGTGATATTGACTTTATGTCTTGCTAATGAGCTTACGATGGAAAGCTCAGATGTTTATGTAACCAATGTAACGGAATCCTGAAAAAATAAGCTATTTGCTGCCATAAACTGTCATCGGTTCTTGAATAAAGCGAATGTAAAGGTGTTTGAAGCTTGATCGCAGCACTCGCGGTAATCCAAAATCGATGGGTACGAGGTTAGGCGGCAGTTGCCAATCCGATACGCGCAACTCGTCGGGATGGGCAAGCGGAAAAGTTATTTTAGAGACATCAGCACAGTAGCCGAGACGGATTTGAGCAGCAACCGTCGGCACAAGGGCAGGATCGACTTGGAGAACCTGCACTATTGCTCTATCTAGGGCAAATACGTCAGCCGACGCGCCAAGAATGCCTAAATGCCGAGGTTCGCCACCACTGGGGCCATTACCTTCGTGGCCGATGATACCATCCATAATAGTTAGATTGGGAGCGATCACTTTTGCTGTCTCTACTAACATTTCTCCAAAGCGATTGGCATCTTTGCCTGCTTCGGTGTGCCACCAGGCTTTCATCTTACCCGGAACGCAGCCAAAAAGATTTTTCACGCCCAACGTCAGGGTTAATTGTACGTGAGATTTGACTTTCGGCAGGTTAATCACTACATCGGCTTCCATCGCTTCTTTCGACAGCCGCAAGTGATTGAAGCTTTCGCTAAGCGTTTGATAGCGTTGCCCTCGAAATTCGACGATAGGAACGTCTAAAGTCTCCATTAAGGGCAAATATCCGTTCTTCTGGGCGACTCCTTTAGCAGTACCAAAAGCGGGACTATCGCCTAAAAAAGGCTTACCGCCAGCTTCTTTAACTAATTGAGCAACGCAGTAGGCGAGTTCGGGACGGGTAACGCATTCTTTGGTGGGACGACTGGCGGTTAATAGGTTAGGCTTGAGGAGGACGCGATCGCATGATTTGACAAACGCCGCCATGCCGCCTAGCGGTTCGAGTAGGGTTTCCAAAGAAAACCGCAATGTAGCGAGGTCGTAAGATTGAGCGCGAACGAGGCTAACTGATGGTTGCATAGTCTCTTTATTTTAGACTGTTTATCAAGTAAGTCTACTAGGCGTGGATGCTCTTGCGATTTCGGTATAACTAGGGTATAACTTAAGGGTAGGGATTACAGTTAAGGTCACTATGAAAACTGCAATTTCGCTTCCAGATTCAGTTTTTGAAGAGGCAGAAGCACTCGCCCAACAGTTAGGGCTGTCACGCAGTGAACTTTACACAAAAGCGTTACAAGCTTATCTGCAAAAATATAACCGTAATCAGATTCTACACAAGCTGAACCAAGTTTATGATAAAGAGTCTTCTGAGCTAGATCCCGTGCTGGCAAAGATGCAATTTATGTCTTTGCCTCGTGAGGATTGGTAATGTATCGGGGAGAAATTTGGTGGGCGAACTTACCTGATCCAGTAGGTTCAGAGCCTGGATATCGTCGCCCTGTTTTGGTGATTCAAGATGATATTTTTACTCAAAGTCGTATCAATACAGTCATCGTTGTAATTATTACTTCAAATACTCAATTAGCAGAAGCACCAGGCAATGTATTGTTACCGCGTGAAACATCAGGTTTGTCCAAAGATTCTGTTGCTAACGTATCTCAAATTTTCACGCTCGACAAAACGTTTCTTGTTGAACGTATTAGTTCACTACCAGACTATTTACAAGAGGAGGTAGATGAGGGACTACGAACAATCTTGTACCTCTAGCAGCGCAAGCTAATCACTTTATAAATACTCTTTAAGAGGCTGTTTATCAAGTAAGTCTACTAGGCGATCGCCTGTTACGGAGCGAGAGGACGACGAACAAATACTTGAGTAAAGCTCAAAAAGTGACTTAAAGCGATCGTCGCTCTTGTCGGGTGATCACTCAAGCTAAAATAGAGGTGTGAAGCGAAAACAAGGTCAATGGACAATATCGTAATCATCGGATCGTCAGGCCATGCCAAAGTTATCATCGACATCGTGCAACAAGAAGGCAAATACAATATAGCTGGACTACTTGATCGATACCGAAAGGTAGATGAGCAAACGCTGGGCTACCGAGTATTAGGCAAAGAAGAAGATCTGCCGGAGTTGATGAATGTTCATTGCTGCAAGGGAGCAATAGTTGCTATCGGTGACAACTTCATCCGCTCAAAGGTGGCATCTCGTGTTCGGGAAATATGTCCAGACCTGCCGTTTGTTTGCGCTATCCATCCCAAGGCATCAATAGCAACAGATGTATCCATTGGCGAAGGAACTGTGATCATGGCTGGTGTTTGCATCAATCCATGTTCTTCAGTGGGTCGATTCTGCATTCTGAACACCAATTCTTCTCTCGATCACGATTCAACAATGGAAGACTTCGCCAGTCTTGCTCCGGGTGCAACGACAGGGGGTAATACCAAATCCGGTTTATATACCCCACTAACATTTTAAACAAAAGCTAACCAATGATAGTTAGTCAAATTTTTGATGTCTTCTTTCATTTCACCCAGAATATTACAACGTTTTACTAACAATTCTTCAATTTCATCAA
>JBGTNM010000007.1:0-6526 GCA_041743025.1 Microcystaceae cyanobacterium | reverse complement strand
TTGATGAAATTGAAGAATTGTTAGTAAAACGTTGTAATATTCTGGGTGAAATGAAAGAAGACATCAAAAATTTGACTAACTATCATTGGTTAGCTTTTGTTTAAAATGTTAGTGGGGTATATAAACCGGATTTGGTATTAGCTTTTGAAGCTAGTTTTAGGTCTTTAGCTAATTTCAACCTTTGGGTTTCACTTAATGATTTAACACCGTCTATCCCTGCCGTCGCTTTGCCTCTGTTATCCTGTGTAACTTTTCGGACAGCTAAAAGCTTTGCTGCATTCGATTTTAACAAGAGTTTTTGAAGCTTATGTACGCACTTGACATCACCACGAGTACTAGCTTGATAGATCCGTTTTTGTAAGCGGAAAACGACTCTTTGGAGTTTCTTCCAAGGAATATTTTTCCATTCCACCATATTCATTTCTGAATTGTTTTGGACATTCATACTACTGAGTTCCTATCTTACAGTCACAAGTGAGTTTGTCAGCCTATCCTATCCATTACAGACAGGCATTTGCTTCTAACTCAATCCTTCCTATCTAGAACCTGATTTTATTCAGAGTTTTCATCTTGGTTGATTACCTAGCGTTTTCGACCTTTTGCTAGGAGTTCTAAATAGGTTACTTCGTTCCTTGATTGACTTATGTGACTCTTTTAGATTCTGACTTTTCACCGGAGTAAAGTTGGATACTCATTCTTGATGTCGATAGCCCAAGAACCTCTTACTCATTGCCTTTTGGCTAGTGTGTATCAGTCCTAATTTCACACTTTACTTATTGACGATGATTCAAACGTCAGTTCCTTACGTAATCATGAGAGTCGTTGCTAACGGGAATGGGATAAGGACTATCTTTTTCTCCGTATTTAACCCCGCTTCAGGGATTGATGACCAATCGCTACCCTGGGGGTTAGGCTTTTCCATCGAGTACAGATGGTCAGGACTTTCACCTGCAAGTCAATCAAAGTTGTCAAGGTTCGTTGACTTTTTAGTCATTGACGTTGGTAGTTTTCTACCAACCCTTGCTAGTTCCACGCGATCTGTATTCCTGACAAAGTAGGGTTTACAGTGGCTTTTGAACTAAACGAATCGCACATCGACGCAGAGTCCGTATCCCAGCAATCTTCCGGTTTCGCTACTGCGCCATTCGGTTATCGTATTGATGCCGCAGCGACGGCAGAGTTCTTCGACTAACTGACGGCGGTGACAGAGAATGAGGGCGGGACGGCCAGCAGCGATCGCTCTTTCGACGATACGCGCCAACTGTCGGGTCTTGCCCCGTCCCTTCCTGGCTTTGAGGGCGATCAATTTAGCCGAAGGAGGAATCTCTAGGTCGGGTAGATAACGTAACTTCGGATCGATTTCTTGGGAGACAGGATAGGTTAACTGCTTGAGTTGGGAAACCTGCCATAAAGCTAGGGGTTTGGCTTGTTCTATCGCTTCAACCCAAGCCGCCTCACCTTTAGCCGTAATCAGGTCATCTGCGCCTTTGTGCTGCTTCGTCCAACTGGCAATGTAGCACTGGCAGCCCCGTGCTTCTAGCAGCTTCGCCGTCGTGTTGATGGCAGCGTTAACGTTACGGATAGTCTTGGGTTTGGTATCAGAGTCAAAGGCAAAGATAATTTTGCGTCCAGGGGTGGCAAAGGCGGCCAGTTGGGGAATGAGGGAGGGGGAACCTGTCTTGTTACCCTCTGCATCCTTGGGGATGCGATATCCGTTGTAGATTCCTGGGAGCGCGATCGCTGCATAGCCCGTACCGAGAATCGCTCCGGCTTTCTTGCTTCCTTCGGTGAGGACAATGGGAATATCTGTATTAGCGAGTACCTGTGACCAGAAGGGGGCATCACTGAGGACAACCCCACTGCGATCGCTTATCTTCGGTTGCAGCTTGAGGGGAACGCGCAAGGCAAAGATGCCTGTCTCGGTTTTGGGCGGATGTTCGTATTTGATGGGTTTGCCGTCAGTGTTAGAGCGGGGGGCATTCGGCTTGAAGCAGCCCCATAAACTATCTTCTCCGGTTAGGGGGTCAAGTCCCGAACACCACCAACCCCCAGCTTCGAGGTGTCGGTATTGCCGGAGAATTCCTTGAGCAAGCCGCCCATCATTACGTCGGGGTAGCTTGTCTGAGTAAAGCAGGTAGTCGTGAGGAGTTGTGCCACTCAGGGAATGTAGGTTGAGCGCGGTTAAATCGGGGTCAATGGCTGAGCCGATGACCCACTCATCCCAATGAGACTGTTGGATATGTGCGGGGGGCGAACAATTGAATTGAGGTGTCATAAAATTTCCTGTTTGGTTGGGTCGGTCTTGTAGCGAGTCCAATGAGAAGCTTTTGGGGCGGACAGGGGAAAAAAAGCACAAAAATCCCCTCACGTCACTCAAATTGCCAGTGACGTTTCACGTCGGAGGGCGCGATCGCCCCAACGGGAGTCAGCCGCTAGCTCTCCGCCAGCCGCCGTGACGGACGCTCTTAAGCGGGATGGCGAATCCCGCATCGCGTCCTCCTCCTCTAAATCTCTAAATTCTGCCGTTAGCCATCGTGATTCTCCTTGAAATGAGATTAGAACCACTAATGGAAGGAATTTCTCGAGAAAAAGCGGCGCAGGGCGGTCTTGGGGGTTTCCCCCATGAGTCACTGCGCCAAGAAGCTTATTAAATCGCCTGAATGATTAATTCGCCTAATTCCCCGCCCAGACGGGGCGAGAAAAAATTAGACAAAGCTTGCTTATGCCGCAATTATGTTTTAAGATAAAAACAATTGCAGTCTAACTTCTTCCTCTTAGGGACGAAGCAGCAATCGAATCAGTAATTTAATAATTTTCCTTTCTCAGTCCTGTACCTCCATTAGTGAGGGAACAGAGAACCCCAAAAAAAGCCCCAACGAAGAGCGTCGTCCAAAAAGGTTGCCACACCCGGACGGCGTTCGTGATTTTAGGGCTTTTCGATGTTGCTCTCTTTTCCATGAATTTTCAGACGCTAATCGTCTGTCATTTGTTTTAGTTTACTCCAAAACTGGCTAAGGGAAACCACAACCGCACATTTGTCCGCCAAGGGGGATTCGTCGGCTTCAGTTGGGCATTAACGATTTTGGGTAATCTCTCTTGTGCCGTGCCTCCCAAGAATCCCAACTGGAGACAGGTGGAATGAAGAATTCTCTTTAAGAAATTGAAAGCTTGGCAATTGCAACTATTGTTTTGTTGGCTAGCAAAACTAGATCTAGCGTACCACAGATAGGAGAAAAAGTGAGTTTAATTCTCCTAAAAAAATTAACTTAATAATAATAAAATTATCAAAAAAAAAGCCGCCCTGAATTCAGGGCGGCGGGGGTCAGCAAGCGGAAATTTGTCAATAAAAATTCAATCAACTAAGCGAGGAAGTAAAATGTCTAACACAAGCTTCAAGCAATCGGACATGGCTTTCTCCGATTAGGCAATGTCGAGGGAGATAATAAACTTCTCGCAGATGAGTGATGACCAAAAAGCCTTGACCGTTCTTAGCAGCGATCGCTGTTTCAATGGTGTTAGTAAAAATCTCATTACACGGTGCGCCGATGTAGTGTTGCCAAAACTCAGAAAAGACAATTCCCCGGTTGGCCAAGTCAGAGCCTCGAAACTCGTAAACCGTCATCCCCAAAGCGTTAGCAGCGAGTGCCAACCAAAACAAATAAATCAACAAAAGTAGATCGACAAAACCCATCAGCCATCCGAGCAAAGCACTGAGGGGCAGGAAATAAACTAAGCGGGAAATGTCGAGGGCATTCAAGCCAATTATGGGTTAGTGAGGACTTGCCAGAACGTCTCATCGGGTTGCCCGACATAGTACACCCAGGAAGTGCGGCAGGAATCACATTTTAGGATTGATAGAGGTTTAAGCATCACGATAAAAAATCCTCTTTTCAGGATTAGCAACATCCATCAAAACAACTTCATCTTCGCTGTTCGCCCAATAGCCATGATAATTCGCAGGTAATCGAGGCGGGTTCCACAGCTTAGGAATCTCGATTTTACTTTCTAGTTGCTTGACGATAGCGAGGATTTCTTCGGTCGAGAAGTCTCTCAATCTTGACCAACTTTTTGAACGATAATACTCGATTAACTCCACTAATTCCGCTTGATTTCGCCAAGAGCAGCCGACAATGAGTTTATCGACTTGCTCGATAGAAACTTGACCCTGCAAAATGTCTGGAATGCAATCTGAAAAACTTAACCCAATCATCGCTGAACAACCTCTAATTGATTAATTTGGTCATCAAGCTGTTGAATTTTCTGCCGCACAATTACCCGACCTTCCTGAGTGGCAGAAGAATACATTTGGCGAAAATGTTCTAAACGATATTCCAACTGTTCGAGGGTTTTATGTTGAAGGTTTTTTTTCTTTCTAATAAACATGACTGAAAAAGAATGAGGGAAGTAAGATTGAGCCGAATCGGGATTCGACTCAATCAAGAAGACTCAATTAACAACAAAAGCCAATTCGGAGACATCGAAGCGCTCAAACAGGATCGCTACTAAGTCGTGGTTTTGAGAATAAATAGCCGTTCCTGGCATCTTCGGAAAAACCGAAGTTTCAACGGTGAAAGGACTGTTACCCACCACCAAGCGCTCGCGCCCTGGCTCAAAATCGACAATGACAGCATAATCTTCTTCACCCGCCATCTGGTAGGCAAAAACACCGCCACTTGTCAGGTCAAAAGTATCGCGCCCTTTTCCCCCCGTCAAAATATCCTGTTCAGGACTAGCCGGAGAAAAATCAGGGTTAGAACCCTGGAGGGTATCGCTGCCCGAACTACCAACAAGATAGTCACTGCCTGC
Organism: Microcystaceae cyanobacterium; assembly: GCA_041743025.1. Classification (GTDB taxonomy): domain Bacteria; phylum Cyanobacteriota; class Cyanobacteriia; order Cyanobacteriales; family Microcystaceae; genus JBGTNM01. Next base: position 1,720 of record JBGTNM010000007.1, on the reverse strand, counting down.
CGCACCGATGAGGCTGTCACTGCCTGCCCCACCAACAAGGGTATCATTGCCGCCCCAGTCTATGTGGATTGAATCGCCTTTAAGCGTATCGTTGCCCTTTCCGCCGACAATTTCCGTGCGGCCAGTATCGCCATTGAGGCTATTAGAGGAAGCATTGCCGACGAGGGTGATGGCCGCATCTCCAACGGAAGCGACCTGAAGGTTCTCGACATTTTCGGGCAGCCAGAAACTACCCTGCCAGCGAGCAAGATAAATCGTATCAAGACCTTCACAGGGCTTTTCGACAAGCTCATCAGGCGGATAGCTATCCGACAGACCCTCTAAAAAATAGAGATCATCGCCCGTGCCACCGGAAAGGATATCAAACCCCGAACCGCCGTCGAGCCAATCGTGACCGTGACCTCCTAAGAGAAGGTCGTCACCCGCCCCACCAAAAAGGAAGTCATCACCAGTGCCGCCGTCGAGAGTATCGCCCAAGTGAGCGCCAACTAGCCCGTCATTGCCGTCGAAGCCCCACAGGTAGCCCCGCGCTCCTGGGGAAACGAGCAAATGGTCGGCCAGTAAGGTTCCACGAAGCATCTCGATTTCTAACGGTTGAGAAGAGAAGGTACTGCCTGAGTGTCCAAGCAGGATAATATTTGATGTCTGCATAAGAAAGCTTTCGCAGTCAGTCCTGCGCTAACGTTGTTAATCCATCAAAAACTTGATGTAGCCTCGCTCGCGATCGCTTGTGGGGAAATCAATCGCGCTAGGGCGTGTTTGGGTGAGGGATATTACTAGACTATCACCAAGTTGAATCTTTTTCCAGAGCTAAATTAATCATTTTTGATTTCTCTTTCCTCAATTGTTCTTGGCTGCCTTCTAATTTCCCCAATTAAATCGGTAATCCTTTGTCCATTCACCATCGAAAGCACTAAATTTGAGTTTTTTTAACGAGGGACACGCCCCGCTTCTATTCAACTTGTTCTAATTCAGTAACATTGAAAAAATTGAGTTTATAATTAAAAAAAGAGATTTCAAACCATTCACCGAGACTTGACCACCAATCTGACCTTTTTATTTGAAGATAAGCTAAATTAAAGTAAATTTTAAAATTAAACTTTTTTCGCATTTTAAGTTTATAAGTTAAGGGATGAATGTCGTCTGTATTTAAGATGCTATATTTCCAGTAGAAGCGCCTATCTTTACTATTTAAATCCAACGTAAAATTAACTTTTTTATCAATAAAATCATTCAGATATTTTTCCAGTCTTAAACAAAACTCTTGGCAGTCTTGACTTTCTCCTTGATAGCCGTCCAATACAATTATTTTAGCGGCTAAATTAACAATTTCTCTACGGAAATTTGGTTGAGAAAATTTTAGTATCAAATAATCAAAAATTCTTTGATAGAGTAAACCTGAAAAATAGTTATTATAATTTGACTCGTCCCATAAACTTTCGGGGTATTCTTGAATATTTTTTAAGCATGAGTCGCCGAGGGATTGCATCAATTTACTCGTCATTTGAGAAGGTGAAAAAGACTTAAATTGATGACTTGTTCCTAGTTTTAGAGAATTTATATAATTATCAAAAGCTTTTTTTATAGCAAGCCTAAATCATTTGAATAAAGTAATTTCTGGATGTAAAATAAAAAGAGCAACTTAAAATCAGCAAAAAAAGGGGGATAGAGTCAGATGCAGGAGGAAATCAAAAAGCTTCTAGAGAGCCTTCAAGAGTTT
>JBGTNM010000006.1:0-7599 GCA_041743025.1 Microcystaceae cyanobacterium | reverse complement strand
AGAAGACCTCGAAGTGAGGATGGCAAAGGCAAAATTGAAAGGAATTGGGCATAAACTCTCTACCAAGGTGAACATAGCCCGTCAAGTTGAGAAAAAAGCCCTAAATCTAGCCACTGATGTCAAAATCCTCTTTTATTGGCTTAGACTCGATATTTTATCTTTAGCTGGGCCATCTTGGAATGAACGTATTGAATTAATGGATTTTATCATCTCGGAACTTAATATTAGAGAGGAGCAGAGCTATCAAGGGATTAAAGCTTTTAGAAAAGCCTTATCTAATCAACGCTACGATTTGTTAGCTTTCGCTCAAATCCTCGACCAAAAACTAGAGGCAATTGCCCAACGTTTTGGAACTTCTGTGCATCTGGTCAGAGCGGTTTGTTGCTTAGGCTCGAAAGAACCGTCAACTAACGCCTATTGGCAGCAATGGAATCAATTGTACTCGTTACTTTCCCATAAATTCCACCATTTAATGGAATCAGTTAAAGAAGCGATGAAAACGACTCCTAGAACCAGTTCTTTGGTTGAAAACCTCAATTCTCGCCTGAGAAATTACTTTTTCTTACGCAAACATCTTGGTTCGGGCTATCTCGATTTACTCCGTTTTTTCCTCAATCATCGCACATTTATGCGTAGTCGCTGTCCCGAACGAGTTGGCAAGAGTCCCACCGAGTTGATGACAGAAGAAAAACATCCTCATTGGCTCGAACTATTAGGCTTTGAGCGTTTTCAACGAGCCTGAGAAGTTAGTTGAAAACTAATAACTTTATTCTTCAAGTCATTGTTAAACAATGGCTCAAATTGTCCTGCTTGTGTTACCCAAAATGCCCCATTTTTGAACCACGCCCAATTTTGTTGAGAAGTTGGTTTTGGTTGATGCGGTCAAAACACTTGGCAATGTCGGCATCTAACACAAATTTCGGTTTGTACCTGATTTGGTTAAATATAGCCCCTATTGCATCATGTGCGCTTCTGCCAGGATGAAATCCGTGACTATCTGCCTCAAAGATCGCTTCCCATTCGGGTTCTAGGGCTGCTTTAGCGAGTGCTTGGGCGGCTCTATCATGGAGAGTGGGTATTCCCAGAGGTCGCTTTTCTCCGTTGGGCTTAGGTATCCAAGTCCGTCTAACCGGTTTGGCTTTGTCCTTGAGCTTGAGGGATTTGGCGAGTTCTAGCCTTTGGGATGGTTTTAGGCTTTTGACCTTATCCACTCCGGCTGTCTTTTTCCCCTGGTTATCCTGCGTAACTTTTCTGACCGCTAGGAGTTTGGCATAGTATAGACCTCTTGCAAAAGTTTTTTATGGTATAATAGCAAAATTTAAAAGCTTGCCCTAAACTAATTTAACCCTACCTAAAATTTGCCTTTTCTCCTGAATTAATATTCAGGATAAGTTCTCTTGTATAGATAATTAGAATAAGAATGAGACAAATAAGCGATAAAATAAAAGGGTAACTTCATCCTACATCAATTACAGAGAAATGTCCTACAGTCTAGATTTGAGAAAGAGAGTAGTAGAGTGGGTAGAAAAGGGCGGAAGTATCTCGAAAGCCGCTAAAATTTACCAAGTAGGGAGAGCGACAATCTATCGCTGGTTGAGCCGGGAAGATCTTCAACCCATCAAAGTAACAAGACGTAAAAGAAAACTAGACTGGTCAGCCTTGAGAAAAGATGTAGAGGGGGAGCATCCCATTTATGGAAAAACAGAAAAGTCGATATCAAAAAGGTCTCTTGTCATTGAATTTCTACTCTTCTATGATGAGAATGTATTAATTAGCGTGAGCCATCTATTCACGAATATTTTACCTGAATTAGAAGATTTTTTGCAATTTGAGGGAAATTAATCGACTAAATGGCTAGTTGACCATTGAGATAAGCACAACGAAGTTGGAGAATATTAGAAACCGTTTCTTTTTTCCATTGCGCTCCAGTTAGTTTTACTCTATGTCCGATTTGTTTAACGGCAGATTCAACGGCTCCACTGCCCACTGAACAAATATTTTGCCAACTCAAATAATGATAATTGACGATTCTTGAGGTGTGTTTTTTAAGGTAATTACTAAACTGATTTCCTCCGAGGGGTTGCCGATGACATAAATAACTAATGGCTGTCTGAACTTGACCCATCCAAAGATAGGCTTTTAATTGTTCTATCTGGTTTTTAGGGGCTTCTATCTTATAGAGATTTTCCATGAGATGATACCAGTCTAAAATTTCAACTCTTTGCTCTTTCTCGCCAATTTCAGCGATAATGTTCCAGATTCCAGCATGACCATCTCCTACACAAAACAAAGGGTTTGTTAATCTTTGGCTGTTAACCCAATTAATTAATGACTCGTTATCTTGAAAAAATGCTCCCTGATATATCCCTTGTAACCGAGCTACTTTATATTCCTTCCATTGACTTTTTTCTCCCGACTCTCCTCTTAGTCTGATCGTTCCTCCATCGACGGCTATTTCTGATAAGCTCTGTCTGATTTCTGGCATTTCGTTCTCAATTTTTTGAACTTTCCGGTGATGGGTGGAATGACCCACCTTTATGCCCATTAATAGTAACATATCCTCCTCGACATTTTGATAGGATTCATTGGCACTTAAGAGAAGAGAGCATTTTTCTAGCAAGGGACTATGGCGAGTATATGCCTCTATTCCTAACTTCTCTGCCTGTTTTTTAGTAATCTTTAGATTTCCGACACAGCTTTTTAGGTTTCTTTTTCTTCCTTTTCTTGTTCCTGTCTTTTTTTCGACAAAAAAAGGGCGATTTCAGGGCTTATGTTTTCTAAAACCTGTTCTCTTACTGTCTTTTCAATCCCTTCTAGTGTTTCCAGACTCTCAGGCTCACTGTCATTATATAAGATTTCACTCGCTCGTTTTAAGCACGCTTTCAGTTCCAGACGTTCTGATGGTGTCATTGATGTTCCTCTTTATCTCTACCCCTCTATTATCTCAATTTTTGTCTATTTGCAAAATTGGGATGCTCCCGTGCTAATGTATCTTATGACAATGCGGCAAGAGATATTCAATATTATACGGGAATAAAAATATCACGCTAATCCCCACTTGGTTTTAAGGTAAAAATGAACTACCCCAAAAATGCTAACCCCGATTAAGATCCAATAAAATATTTTGAGGATTTTAAATTGATTGGCAGTCCAGAGTCTTTGAGCAGAAAGAAAAACTGGCAGCAAAACACCTACAATAAAGAAGCAAAGTGACGTATAAAAAAGTAACTAAAATCCTTAAAATCTGATGGTAACACTGATTTTTTCAGTCATCTAGCGATCGCACTTTTCCTCTCCCTTGCTATACTATTTTAGATTTTGGATGGGCCGGGAATGTTAAATTTATCATGACGGGTAACTGATCGCTGCTAACTAAAATATGACCCATTCTGACTCTAATCCGTTTCTCAACCTCAACTACGAAACTGCACTCTTAAGCCTGGGAGATGATTACTACGACGAAGTAGCGAGGTCCGAATTTCCACAACACGTCCTGCGCTTTCGCAACGACTCATTATTACCTTTGTTGCAATTGTCTGAAAATTCCGTCGAAGATAGTCATTTTATCGAAGCATTTGGTAAATTTATTGCAATTCGTCCTTTTTTAGCCCTGCGCTATCATGGCTACCAATTTGGTGAGTACAATCGGTTTTTAGGTGATGGGCGAGGCTTTCTCTACGGACAAGTGCGAGGCAGTGACGGACAGTTGTACGATTTGGGAACGAAAGGGTCGGGCAGAACTCCTTACTCCCGCAACGCCGATGGCAGGCTCACTCTCAAAGGCGGGGTGAGAGAAGTTCTAGCAGGGGAAGCCTTACACGCTTTAGGCGTTACGACATCACGCACTCTGAGTTTGGTGGAGACAGGAGAACCGCTTTGGCGGGGAGACGAACCCTCTCCCACCCGTTCGTCGGTTATGGTACGCTTGGCCCGTTCTCACATCCGGTTTGGCACGTTTGAACGCCTGCATTATCTCAAACGCCCTGATTTAATCCGCAAATTGCTCGATCATGTAATCGAGATTTACTATAGCGAAATTGCCACTGCCAAAGATAGAGATATTCAATTTTATGCTCAATTGGTCGAGCGGGTGGCTCAGTTGGCCGCTCAATGGATGGCGGCTGGTTTCTGTCATGGGGTACTCAACACCGATAATATGTCAATTGCTGGCGAAAGTTTTGATTATGGCCCTTATGCGTTTATTCCTAACTATAATCCACGTTTTACGGCAGCTTATTTTGATTATGGAGGACGTTACAGTTATGGCAATCAACCCTTCATCTGTCGCTTAAATTTAGAAATGCTGCAATTGCCTCTTTCGACAGTCATGCCGATTGTCGATTTGGAAGCTGAACTCGCCTCATTTGATCGCTATTTTCGAGAATATTACCGTCAACTCATGCTCGCAAAATTAGGAATTAATCGCCAAAATTTTGCCGAAAGTGAGGAATTATTTACACAAACACTTCGTATTTTACAAGAATCTCAAATAGACTACCATCGTTTTTTTAGCGATCTGAGCGAGCAATTTAATTTAGGATGGCGTGAAGATGCCGACCTGATTTTAGAAAACAGTGACTTGCCTCATGCCGATTGGACACAATGGCGCGAATTGTACCATCAAGTCTTAAAAAAATTGCCAACTCAGGAGATGGAAAAAGTCGGAAAACATTTGCAAGAGCGCAACCCCAAAACTGCCTTGCTCAGACCGATGATTGAAACGGTTTGGGAGGCGATCGCTTACGATGATGACTGGCAGCCTTTTAATGAGTTAGTCGCTAAATTGCAAGCAAAACAATAAGTAGATTTCACCCTTCATGTTTAGGAGCAAATATTGATGAGACTCGCTATTTTGGGAGGCCCTGGTGCAGGCAAAAGTACGCAATCTCAACGTCTTTCTAAACACTTCAATTTACCCGTCATCTCTACTGGAGACACACTGCGGGAAGCTATTTCGGCTCATACAACATTAGGATTGAAAGCACAACCGTATGTTAAAAAAGGAGAATTATTACCCGATGAAATGATGATTGAAATGATCCGTGAGCGGCTGTTAGAATCTGATGTTAAAAATGGCTGGATTTTAGAAGGCTATCCCCGCACCGCTTTTCAAGCCGAAGAATTAGATTTTCTCTTAGAAGAACTTGGTCAAAAATTACAGCGAGCAATTTATTTACAAATCTCTGAAGCACTCATGAAAGAACGATCCCTGCGGCGATCGCTCTTAGACGATACTCCTGAATCGATTCAACGTCGCATTGCCAGGTTTCAAGAGTACACCATTCCTTTATTAGAATACTTCCAAGGCACTCACCGATTGCTCATCATTGCCGCCGAATCTCCTCCTAATGCAGTTGAAAAAGCTATTTTAAACAAGTTGACTGTTTTTTAGGTAACGTAATTAAATCAAATGGGCAGAATTACCGCCCGAAAACGATAATAAATAAGATCCCCTCACTTAGCCTCAATTAACCATGTCTCGTCTCAAGCGATCGCGTCAACTTTTCAATACCTGCTTAGTTCGCAACCGAGCGTCAATTGGGCTGTTGGCGGCTCTCATTGTGTTAGTTTGGGTAAGTGCAGCGATCGCTCAACCCTCTCAACTCACAGAAATTGAAAACCTAGAAAAAAACCTTCAAATCGGACTAGATACCCTGTGGGTAATCTTTACCGGCTGTTTGGTCTTTTTCATGAATGCGGGTTTTGCCATGCTAGAGACGGGTTTTTGCCGTCAGAAAAATGCGGTCAATCTCCTGACGAAAAACCTGATTGTCTTTGCCCTAACAACCGTCGCTTTTTGGGCAGTCGGTTTTGGACTGATGTTTGGTAATGGCAATCCCCTCTTTGGCACGAGCGGTTTTTTCCTCTCAGGAATCGATAACAGCCCGAATACGGAGGCTGACTATCAAGGCGTTTATGCGGCATTGAGTTGGGCAGGTATTCCCCTTAAAGCTAAGTTTTTCTTTCAATTAGTTTTTGCCGGAACCGCCGCAACGATTGTTTCTGGTGCAGTCGCCGAACGGATTAAGTTTTTTGCCTTCTTTATCTTCAGCCTCTTGTTGATAGGCATCATCTATCCGATTGTCGGCCATTGGATTTGGGGAGGGGGTTGGCTGTCGCAAATTGGCTTTTGGGACTTTGCGGGTTCGACGGTAGTGCATTCAGTGGGGGGTTGGTCAGCCTTGGTGGGGGCAACTTTGCTGGGGCCGCGCATTGGCAAGTATCAACAAGGCCAGTCAGTCGCCCTACCAGGACACAACTTGGCGATTTCGACGCTAGGATGTTTGATTCTTTGGTTGGGGTGGTTTGGCTTCAATCCCGGTTCGACATTGGCGTTGGAACCCCTAACTATCAGCCACATTCTTCTGACAACTAATATGGCAGCCGCGATGGGTGGAATTGCTGCGACACTAACTTCTTGGCGATATTTTGGTAAGCCTGACCTGTCGGTGGTAATTAATGGGATTTTAGGGGGATTAGTATCTGTAACAGCTTCTTGTCGCTTTGTGACGATTGGCTGGGCAGTAGTCATTGGTGCGGTGGCGGGAGTGATTATCGTGTTTGCGGTAGATTTCTTTGACCGTCTGCAAATTGATGACCCCGTTGGGGCTATTTCAGTTCATCTCGTCTGTGGTATCTGGGGAACGCTAGCCGTCGGTTTGTTTGCATTGGGGCCGGGGGTTAAACTCGATGCTAATGCGGTTTTATATAGCATTGGCCCCGCTAAGGGGTTACTTTTAGGCGGTGGGGTAGAAGGCATCAAGCAAATTTTTATTCAATTATTGGGCATTGCTGCGGTTAGTTTATTTGCCGTGACGGCTAGTTGGTTGGCGTGGACGTTGGTTAGGTTAACCGTCGGCTTACGGGTGGCGTTTGAGGCAGAATTGAAAGGCTTAGATATCAGCGAACATGGATTGTATGCCTATAGCGGATTCGTAACCAAGCAGGACATTCCGCCTAATATTTCGGGGATGAAATCATCTGGCAAAAAACCGCCGGGCGATCGCTCATGATATTTCTCAATTCCTCTCTATTTCGATTTGGTCTAACTCCTGCAGTAGTGTTGTACTATCTTTCCACATCTCAATGCGTCCAGTTCGGTAAATTTTGGACATGAATGGAGCAGGATGCTTACGAACAAATTCTTGCATTTTGACAATAGCTGATAGAAAAATATTTGCCATATCTTGTCCTGACAAATTTCCAGAAACTAAAATAAACATCTTAATACCAGCACTTGCAACGGCGATTCTTTCTAGTTTGTTTTTACTTATACTGTCATCTTTCGTTAAAATAATCCAACCTTTAGCTCCTACTTTTGGTATCCAATCTACGTCTTGAGCATTTTGATTAAAGTAATCGTCGTGAATTTTAACAGGAATACCTGCTTGGCGAAGTGTATTAGGAATTCCTTTATTACCTAAGCATCGATACAATGAAAAAAATAATCTGTTTGGACTGATTGACTGACAAAAGTAGAGGAGAAGGGAGGCTCAACCCTTGGTAGAAGAGCGTTTTCAGTTTACTGTAAAAGTTACCACACTTAACAGATAAACCATGCGAACCTCCCGCTTATATCATCAACTGCAAACTCTACTG
>JBGTNM010000005.1:0-4558 GCA_041743025.1 Microcystaceae cyanobacterium | reverse complement strand
TTACGTCATCCCCGCGCCCCAAAAAAAACAAGAAGACGACTAAAACGTACTCGTCCTGTCAAACGGCCTCATGTTTCTACTGCTAAAATCCTATCCCAAAATAAGCTCATAAAGTGAACACCTTGAAAGGGCTGGTCCTAGATACTTAATATCCCAAAATTTTCCTGATTCTATCTATGAGCAGTAAAATAGAAAGGTAGCAATCGGGACAATATTGAGAAGATACAATGGCAGTTGAACGTTGGACAGATGCAATGCTCGATGACTTGGCAGATAAGCTCAACACGTTATCTGATAACGTAGATAGTTTAAGAATAACTGCTCAAGCCTTGCTACAAATTGCTGCACAACATCAACAAGTGATGCAACGTCATGAAGAAGAGATGGAGTTAATGAAACAACGACAAGCAGAAAACGATGCGCGGTTTAATACGCTGCTCGAAGAAGTGCGCTACTTAATTCGACGCGATGAGAGATAATAAAGAAAGCACTTGGAAACTTGGAAACCGAGATCTTGTGAACAGTTGACACTCCTGCGTTATTTCCCTGGGCGATCAACCCGAAAACGTTCGACTGAAGATAGCAAATCCCTAGAGATAGCAACCAGTTTTTGCAGTGAACCTGCCACACGCTGAGATTCTTGTGAGGTTTCTTGGGCTGTCAATTCGACCGATTGCATAACTTGAGTCACGCCGCGAGAGTTTTCCCGTTGCTTGACCGTATCGGCGGTAATCGAGCGCACTAACGTATTAATGCGGTTGGAGACTTCGATAATGTCTTCGAGAGAGTGTTTCGCCTGTTCAGACTTGTCGGTTACGTCGATTACTTGTTGGATGCCTTCTTCCATCGCCGTCATCACCGACCCCGTTTCACTCTGGATTTGCAAGACAATCTGTTCAATTTCCTTGAGAGATTTAGCCGAGCGATCAGCCAACTGGCGCACTTCATCAGCCACGATCGCGAATCCCCGTCCCGCTTCTCCGGCTCTTGCCGCTTGAATAGAAGCATTGAGCGCTAAGAGGTTGGTACGAGAGGCAATTTGCGAAATAAGCGCGACAATTTTCGAGATTTCCTGAGAAGCTTCGGCTAGCCGTTTAACTTTGCGAGCGGTTTCTGAGACGGTTTCACGAATTTGTAAGATGCCTGCCACCGTTCGTTCCACTGCTTCTCCGCCTTTGAGTGCAGACAGAGAGGAAGTATGAGCCACTTCTTCGGCTTCGCGGGCATTTTCGGACACCCGTTGAATGGATTCGGTCATCATCTGTACTGAATTGAGAGTAACCGCTAATTCTTCAGCCATTCGCAGTGCATCACTAGAATTATTGCGGGCAAACGATTCGCTATCGGTCGTGCCTTTATTGACTTGATTAGCTGTATTTTTGACTTGCCGGACAATTTCTCTAAGATTTTGAATAGTAAGGTTAAAGGCATCAGCAACCGCTCCCAATACGTCTGCTGTCACTTCCGCTTCGACCGTCAAGTCTCCTCTAGCGGCTCCTTCGACATCATCTAAGAGGCGAATCACTTGTCGCTGTAAATCTTCTCTGGCTTGTTCGACTTCGGTAGCTCGCTGTTGAGCTTCGCTGGTTGTCGTGAGAATAATGCGAGCGAGTTGGTTAAAACTGGCTGACAACTGGCCAAATTCATCTTCTGAATGCACAGTTGCCTTGACATTAAAATCGCCTGCGTACATGGTATCAAATTGAGACTGGAGGTCTACCATCGTTCGCTTGACTTGGTTGGAAGCCAGCAGTCCAAAAAATAGCGTTGTGCCAAAGCCGGACAGACCGGCACAAAGAGCTAACAAAAACACGGAAGCACCCGATTGGGGTTGAGATTGACTGACAGAAGCCGAAGTTGTCGGTTTTTTAGCTTCTTTTGACTTATTAGGAGAAAGAGTCGCTTTGGGGGATTTGGACGGGGATTTGGCTACCTGCGACGGCGCATTCGCAGGAGAAATCATTTTGTCAGTTTTTGCTTTTGGTGTAAGCATCCAGGCTAAAGTGCTGACCAATAAAACCACCACAAACGAGGCCAGTCCTGTTGTCCCAGCCGCTATCCAAGGTTTGGTTTTGATCGAAGCATTGAGAAACCATCCGAGACGACTGTTGCTATCAACCGTTGTTGGCTTGACAGAACGGCTGGAGGCAGAGGCAAGATCGCCCGTCGCCGTTTCATCTGGCCTAACCCAACTGATCATGCTGGGCATTCCGCTAGCAGATGAGCCTTGAGAGGACTCCAGATTGCCACTAAAGTCCTCATCAGAGCGGGTTAATAGCCCGGAGTCGGGTAAATCAGCACTCATCTGAGTTAGATTGAGTTGAGACAGTCCTTCTAGCTCGTCTTCACTCAAAGACTCTAAATTATCCAGAAAATTGTCTTCCCCCCCCAGTTGACTGTCCGAGATGACAGGACTCACTTGAATAGTCGGTTCTTCCTGTAACAGGTGAGCCTGCCAAGCACCCTGATTTTTTTCTGGTGTCATGGATAAATTGGCGTGAGCCTTAAAAGGGCTTTCTATTTCTGAAGAAACCAAGAAAGTTGCCTCCCCCTCAACAGGAACAGCCCCAACATCGGACTCATCATTGATAAAGGGAAACTCAGCCATATCCTCATTAGCCATATCCTGCCAATTAAAAGCGTCTTCTTGAGAGTCTTCTTCCTCAAAAGGATTTTGGCGAGAGGACAAGGCAGGGGCTTCATCGTCTAACGACACGCTAAAAGTCGTTTCTGCTGGGTCTCCCAAAGGATTTTTAGCAGAGTGTGCCTGACCGAGGGTGGGTTCACCAAAATCGTCTTCGTTAAAGACAGCACTATCCCAATCGAGTCCGTCCACTTGGTAATCATCGTTCCAGTTGTCTTCCTCTTGAGCGTCTTGCCAGTTATGAGAATGAGAAGCCCCGTTGTTACCATTGGTTGCAGCTTGACCGATAGCAATGCCTTCGGTGGCTGCCATGCCGAATTCAGCTTCTTTAACCTGTGATTGAAGGTATTGGGCTTGCTCTAAGCCCTGGCGAGCGCAATCGAGTAAATCGTGCCGCTCAGTCAGTTTCAGGACAGATTCATATTGTTGGCAGGCAGTGTCGTACTGCCGCAAGCTCAAATAGATGTGACCGCGCAGCAAGAGGACATCTGGGTCTTGCCCAAAAGCTTGTGCCATCGGCTCAATTAGGCTCGCAGCCTCCTCATAATTGCCCTGTCCGTAAGCAACATAAGCCTGATTGTATAATTTTGCGTCGTTTGTCCCTGATGCCATTGCCTCGCTCCTATAATTTGTCAGTTATCAGTAATGAGTGTTGAGATAGTTGTTTATTTACTTGGTGAATTTTGAGAGATTTCAGGCTGCCCATCGCGCTGAGCGAAGAATTGCTACGGGATCGAGTAGCTTGAGAACCTGTTGGGAATTGTTTTTGAGCATCCACTCCCCATGAACGTAAGGCGCGATGTGATCCGAGACATTTGACGGTGGCTGTAACTGCTCGAAATCGAGCCATTCCATGTCTCCCAAACGATCAATCGCCAAGCCTAAAATCGTTTCTTGGTCTTCAATGGCTACGATCGGAATTTCAGCGCGATCGGTTTTCAGCAGAGACTGATTACCCAAAAATTGTCCTAAATCGGCGACCCAAATGACTTGTCCTCGTAAATTAATCGTGCCCAACAGTAAGGGAGAGGCATTGGGAATGGGGGTAATGCGATCGGGAGCTTGCTGCATGACTTCGCGGATGGCAGCCGCACTCAGGGCAAATTCTTCCTGGGAGGGCAAATAAAAGCGTAAGTGTAATTCTCCTTCAGGCGTTTGCAGAGATTGAAGATCAGGAGCTATTTCTGGGCCGTTTCCGCTAAAAAATTCCGAATTATCTATCATATTTAAATTTCCTTAAGTCTTCTAGTCTTCTGTCTATCCCCTGAGTAATTGTTTGATGGTACCGATGAGTTCGACAGGCTGAAATGGCTTGGCAATATAAGCATCGGCTCCCTGTTTCATGCCCCAATAACGGTCAAATTCTTCCCCTTTGGAAGAACACATGACCACTGGTACATTTCTCGTTTTCGGATCGGACTTGAGACGGCGGCACACCTCATAGCCGTTCATACGAGGCATGACAATATCCAAGACCACGAGATCGGGGCTAGATTTTTGCATTTGCTCAAGTGCTTCAATGCCATCGGCGGCTAGTGTCACTTGCCAGCCATTGTCCTGCAAAATGCCTGAAATCATCTCTCGCTGTACCGGACTGTCTTCTACCAGCAAAACTTCGCTCATTACTTTTTTACCTGCTTGGTTGATCGATAACACAGAGCAGACTCTCACTCACTGAATGCCCCCTTTAACGCTACATACTTAATTTGCCCAAATCTTGTTGTAAAACAACACGTTAGGCAATTGAAAAATTTTGCCGCAGTTTATTAGAGACTGTTAGGGGTCGAACGGGGAATCGCTTCCCAATCCTCCCATTCAAAACCGTGCTTGCCACTTTCATGGCACACGGCTACTCCTGGCTGTTCGATACTTTTATTTTTACCTTATAAACCACAGTCATGAGACGTTGTGCCA
>JBGTNM010000004.1:0-1538 GCA_041743025.1 Microcystaceae cyanobacterium | reverse complement strand
TCTTTTTTAATTTTACAAGAGAACTTATCCTGAATATTAATTCAGGAGAAAAGGCAAATTTTAGGTAGGGTTAAATTAGTTTAGGGCAAGCTTTTAAAATTTGCTATTATACCATAAAAAACTTTTGCAAGAGGTCTAATGATGAAGAGACAATTGCTCTGTATCAACGAGCTTCCGAACAATTAAGTTACTAAGCATCATCAGCTACAATCAGGACAGCAAACATTGAGCAGCAAGACGACTGGGAATTAAACACAAGTGAGTTGGTATCTCCTCAGCACCCGCCCCTACAAACGTGACCTTTTCTTAAAATATTTAGAACGGTCGATGAGCGAGCAGCCATTACCAGAATTAATCGGTGAAGTGGTTGTTCCCCAGGAGGCGGTCTATCAAGATATGATTTTAGTGCAACTGAGTGATTGGCAAAAAGCCCGTCCCCATCTGCAAAAAATTGAGTATTTTCAGCGCTTAGAACCTAAAGCGTTATCGGCTGAACAAGTCCAGCGCATGACGTTGTTTTAGAGGGGTAATTGGCGGTGATGTATCAAATGTGTGGATGAGCGAGATCAAACCCTCAACTGATAGTTGGTCAAGACGACTTCCCCCCATTTCTGGTACATCACTCTTTATCTTTTCGATTTCGCTCTTTTCGCGAATTCTCGTTTAAAAAACAGTCCCCAAGAGACGGCCATTCCCGTTCCTAGTAGCGTGAGAGGTTCAGGCACAGTAGCCACCTCGTCAATACGGACGTTATCGACACCTAAATAAATGACACCATCCGCAAAAGCTTCAGGGGTGTAAAGTTGCAGTTCATCAAACACCTCGCCCGATAGGGAAAGGTTCTTATAGAGCAACTCGTTAGCCGTGCCGAAAGCGGTGAATTGAGACAGCGAAGCTGAGGTGCTGGCTACTAGCTTTCCCTTAAGATAGGCATCCAAGACCACCCGACTGTCGGGTTGCTCGAAGGCCTTACTGCTAAAGAGATCTAGACTGACGCTTGAGGCGAGACCGCCCGTCGAGATGCGGGCTGAGCCGAAAGCCCCAAAATCGGGAGAAATGCCGCTCAGGGAGCCTTCAGTTGTCAAATAGTTAGGCGGCGAGAAGAAAGGAGCGAGTTGGTCGGTTGAGGCTACCCTGAATTGAGGCGGGTCAATCCGAAAGCCAGCAATCAAATCCGAAAAGGTAATGCCGTTATCAGTTAGGCTAGTGCCAGACAGTCCTTCAGGAAGGTCATCAAAAGTCGCCAACAGCCCCCAAGCGGGAGTCGTTAAACCGAGAGTTGAAACCGCCGTGAGGACGAGTAAAGTGCTTTTGCCCAGGAATGGGACACTGGGATTGAGAGCGGCAGTTGAAGGGAGCATAGGAGTTAAGAGGAAGCCTCTAAAGTTCTATCTTCGTAGGGGTAAGGGAAGCGAAGCGGCGAAAAAGGCAAAATAGTACAGAATGCGAGATTTTGAGTCAGACGAAAAAGCTCAAACACTGATTCTACCGTGTAAATTTTCTCACTCTTCAAATTGAGCGTAAGGAGCGAGTGTGTA
>JBGTNM010000003.1:0-14330 GCA_041743025.1 Microcystaceae cyanobacterium | reverse complement strand
TCTTTTTTAATTTTACAAGAGAACTTATCCTGAATATTAATTCAGGAGAAAAGGCAAATTTTAGGTAGGGTTAAATTAGTTTAGGGCAAGCTTTTAAAATTTGCTATTATACCATAAAAAACTTTTGCAAGAGGTCTATTGGCTCCCTCATTTTGGGGATTGGGCATGGTGAGAAACTCAGCAAAATATTCAGGCTGAAGTAATTTCTGTGGCAATCTATCGAGCAATCGCCCCATACTCGTGCTAAAGACAAGGGTGTCTTTGGGCTGAATCCAAAAAAGAGGATAGCCTCCCATTGGATCTCGCATCCCGATTAATTCTGCTTTCTGTACATCCCAAACGATCAGAGAAAAGTCGCCTTCTAGTTGCTCTAGACTAGCAGTACCGAACTGACAATAGGTCGCTAGTGCCAGTAAAGCTGCATTCGCTCGGCATTCCTCAATTTCATCTTTACGTCTATAGGGTTTTAGGCGGTCGAGTAGTTCGTGCTGATAATAAAGCCGTCCCATCAGTACCGCATAACCTTCCTTCAGCTTGGCCGAGGTAATTAAAGCCGTCTCTGGATTATTTTGAGGAGGGTTAATCTCTATCTCAACCTTGTTAGCTTGAGCGATCGCAGTAAATCCAACTTCCACCTTACTACTCCTGTAAAAATAAAGATATTGATGGGCTTATGGGTAAGTCAAAAATGGGGTAAAGCTTTCACATCGTTCCGGTTCATCGGATAAGATGCTTGAGTCAAATTCGCACCAACAGTGGCAGGCGAGGGGAAAGAAGGCAACCCCTAGCGTTAACTGAGCCGGGATGCCAACTTCTTTGGCCATCCACCAGGAACACAAAGCGCGTTCTTTGCATTCAACACTAAGAAAATGGTGTGCTGCTGCCTGACAAACCGCTAGCTCGATTTTCTTCACGCTATCCCTCTCTGGTTGCTGCTCATCGGTTGAAGCTCGATCTTGATGAGTTTTCCAGACTGTTATTAGACCTCTTGCAAAAGTCGGTGGTAAAATAGGGAAAAAAGTGATTGAGTAGACAAAAGATGACTTATAAAAAAGCAAAAAACCTGAAAGCTGAAGACTTCAAACGCTTATTTGGAGTGCATTATGAGACATTTAATCAGATGATTGAAGTAGTGAAAAAATCAGTTCCCTTAAAGAAGAAAACGGGAAGACCCTCAAAATTGAGTATAGAAGACCAAGTTTTAATGACTTTGGAGTATTGGAGAGAATACAGAACTTATTTTCACTTAGGAGAATCTTGGGGAATTGATGAGTCGACAGCTTATCGAATTATCCAAAAAATTGAAAGTCTTTTAATTCAAGCAAAAGACTTAAGATTACCAGGAAAGAAACAATTAATCCAAGCTGATTATCCGCTAAAAACTGTCTTGATAGATGTTAGTGAAACACCAATAGAAAGACCCAAAAAAAACAAAAGCAATACTATAGTGGCAAGAAAAAAAGACATACTTTAAAATCCCAAATAATCATCAATCAAGAAAATGGAGAAATTATCTGTACTGCTTATGGAAAGGGAAGAGAGCATGACTTTAACTTATATAAAAGGAGTCGAGTGAGAATCAAAAAAGAAGTTGAGTGTTGGGCTGATAAAGGATATCAAGGAATTCAAAAAATCCATGCTCGGAGTCAAACTCCCAAAAAGAAATCGAAAAAATGTGAACTATCAAAGTTTGATAAAAAAGAGAATCGAGAACTAGCTAAAAACCGAGTTTTAATCGAAAATGTTTTTTGCCATCTGAAAAGATTTCGGATTCTTCAAGGGCGATACCGCAATCGAAGAAAACGATTTGGTTTGCGGTTTAACTTAATAGCTGCTCTTTATAACTTTGAACTTCATCTATGTTTAAATCAGGATTCAACTTGACTTTTGCAAGAAGTCTATTGTCCTAGACCAGCCGAATAATCGAGTCGAGAAGTAGGCTAGAGCTAAAATTAACCAAGCTTTTACGGTTAGTGGTAGCGGTAAAGCTCCAATTGTTTGCAATATCGAGCCTAGAAGCTTTAAGAGAGCGAGAATCAGTGGTTTGTCCTGACGCAGAGAGCTTTCGGATAAGTAGATGACTCCTTGTGTTGCTAGACTTTCAAGAAATTTTTCTACATCCTCCCGCGCTTGAGAGAGTGGCACTCCGTATTCAGAAACGAGTTTTTGAACGGATGTTTTAGAGTTAAATTTGAGTGTTTCCGAGAGAATTAAAGTGCCAGTAGCCGAAATAGCACAAAAATCGCCGTCTAAATCAAGGAGCCTTGCCGTATTATCCGAGAGGATCAGTAAGATAACATTGGGGTTAAGCGCGTAGTCAGAAGTGGGCGATCGCGAAGCACTGCTGCAAGCAGACCGCAGACTATCTGCCTGAAGGATTTCAATTATCATGGCATTTATCAGAAAAACGAGAAAAAACCCTTGTCTATCAGCGAAATATTACTCTGGCATTGAGTAATGATATATTAGGTAAAAGCTTTAATAGACAAGGGAGCTATCTATTTAAACACTAGGGTTAAAGATCGATCTCGATCAATGCCTCTACTTGGCTTTCTTAACCACAATAAAGCCACCAGCCACCACTTCCATCCCGAAGATGCCCTGTGTAGCTTCCACGCACTAACTTGACGGCGGTTCCAACAACGAATAGTTGGGGCGGACGATAGGTTGAACTTTTTGATTTGTTATCAGCTAGATCGTTATTAATCACGCTGCCTCCTTCTTGACTTTCTTAATGACAATTAAGATTATGAAAGACGTAGGTTGGGTTGAGGAAAGGAATGAAACCTAACAGCCAAAGCACTTGGTATTGTTCGGTTTCACTCCATTCAATGATCGTGGCATTTACCAGAAAAAGAAAGCC
This sequence comes from Microcystaceae cyanobacterium, assembly GCA_041743025.1. Taxonomy (GTDB): domain Bacteria; phylum Cyanobacteriota; class Cyanobacteriia; order Cyanobacteriales; family Microcystaceae; genus JBGTNM01. Next base: position 11,467 of record JBGTNM010000003.1, on the reverse strand, counting down.
CTTGTCTATTAGCGAGGTATTGCTCCGACATTCAACAATGACAGATTGAGTAAAAGGCTTGATAGACAAAGGAGCTATCTATCTAAACACTGGGTTTAAAGATCGATATCTGATAGACTACGATCCCCAAAGCCACGAGTTAGATGCATCCCGAAGACTCCCTGTGTAGCTTCCACGCACTAACTCGACCGCTGTTCCAACCACAAAGAGTTGTGGCGGATGATAGGGTAAAGTGTTGGATTGTTTTTTTGCTTGAGAGTCATTAATCATTCTGTGACCTCCTTTATTTTCTTAGTGGTATGGTTAGAATGAACGGCGACATAAATTACTATGTCTATCCGTTACTTCTACAATAAAAAAATAGATTTCATTGGTCATCGATATTTTCTGCAACTATCTTGCAGAAAACTGCACTTGAGTTTTCAAACATCTGCATATTAGTTACAGAAAAACATCTTCCATCGAGAGGAAATGTGTGTCAGGCTAATATCATATTAGAGCTTGAACAACTAATTTTTAAGAGGTGTTATGCAGTTACTTCACTTATTTAGAAAATTGGTATCATTTCCAAAAGAGATTTTACTATTCTGTTCTGCGGGAGAGCGGTCTTTATTGCCTGACAAGTTAGAAACTAAGTATGCAGCATTAGGAGGACTTGTAGTGGCAACCACCACCATTGCTTTCTGTTCAGGTAGTTATGCCCTTACCTATGTTTTTGGTTCCCAATTGTTGGGGTGGTTAGGAGGTACAGTTTGGGCTTGGTTTGTTTTTTTCTTAGATAGGGCACTTTTGTCTTCTCCTAAACAGGAAAAAGAGTCTTTTATCGAAAAAATAGGGAAGTTTACACTTCGGGCAGTAATTGGTAGCTTTTTAGGAATAATAGTAGCTCTACCAATGGAAACATTAATTTTTAAAGATTCAGCGCAACTAGAACAAACTAAGAAAATACAGGAACAAATTAATGACCTCAATACTATAATTAATGAAACACATTTCAAAACAGTTCGAGCGAATGGTACGCAAAATCAAGATTTTGTTGAGGAAGAAGCGATTCTTAAGAAAGAGCGAGATAAACTTTATACGCGCAAGAAGTTAATTGAAAAAGGCTCTCTTAATACCCCTGAAATGGCATTGAGCGTGCAAGTACATACAATTTGGACACAAGCATTATCAAATCCAGTCGATGGAGTCTTACACATTTTCATTATTATTGTCTTCTGGGGATTTGAAGTTGCTCCCATTTTCATTAAAACCTTTGTATTGAAATATGATGCCTATGACCATGCCTTTAATATATGGGAAGAGTCTCGAAAACAAATTGATGGAGTTTGCATTAAAAATCAAGAGATCCAAAGACAAGCAGATTGGCTAGAATTTATCAGAATTGCTGCTGAAAATACACGAGGATATAAAGTAGAAAAAGCAATACAACTCGAAAAAGAATGGTTTGAAGAAGCCATGCAAAAATCTAAAACCTATCGCTATCCTCAAATCGTTCAGTATCTACAAGCAGTCTTTGGTAAACCTACTTCCCTGCTAGGTAAAAAGTTCTCAAATATTTCCAGTAACGGGTCAAATAAAAGGACAAAATATTCTCAGAAAGAAGAAAAAATTGGCAATATATCTTTTTCTCTAGACGAAGATAATTCTCTAGAAAATGCTGGAAATGGTAAACATTCACAAATGGCTTCTCCCAGGATTGAAAATAATGAAATGTCAGATTTTGATAGTCAGTTTGTTCCATTAACCTCCCTAGATATATCATCTCATTCCAGAACAAATAGAAATGATGAGAACAAAATATCTGATCCAAAAGCATCTATTTCTATAAATTCTAATGAGAAACAAGAAGCTGTAGAAACTGATTTAGATGATTTATCTGGAGAAGATTTAGTTGAGCTTGCTTGGCAAAAATCTAACAAATTTTCTAGTTAGATATTATCCTATCCTTTTATTAACTTAAGGAGATTACCTATTATGACAAATTTTGATTCTGATGATTCTGCTATGATCAAACACAATCCTGATGAGTCTGTATTTCAACCTCATCATCTGGACTTAATGGGAAAATTTCACAATGCAAGTCCAAACTTGTCTTCTGAACCCCAAACCGTTTTGCAGCGCATTTTTCCTAATCAGTATGAACGACTTGCTCGTAACGAAGAATTGAAAATGGCGGCAACTCATTATGAATATCGCCGCAAAGCATTAGAAGTTATCGGTCAAGGATTATGTGAAGACTTGAAAATTCGCTGTAAGGCTTACTTAGCACAGAATGAAGCTAAGTTAGATAGACAAACTAAAGAGATATTAGTAAATGAATTACTTTCTTTAAAAGAGCATTGTGAGCAAAGTGTGTGGAGGGCATTAGCAAGCATTGATAGACAATTACAAAACCTAGAAACGCTTCAAGACCCTGCAATGAGGAAGTTGATGGAGAAGACTTTACGGGAAAATTCCTATCAAGTTACACAGCAAATAGACAGGATCTTTACTCATTTCAGGACGACTTTGGACAAAAGACTTCGTCATTCTTGAAATAGTAATGTAATTAAACAGTAGTTGTTTGTTGCTAAACTAAACAAAAAAATACTAAGGAGAAACAAGCCATGATCGACCCAGATTCAGCAAAACAACCCAGAAAGAAAATTCTAGTCGTTGACGATCACGAATTAATTCTAGGGGGAACACTCAACGTATTAAGACAACAGTTTCCAGAGGCTGAAATCTGCACAGTAAAAACGGCAGAAGAAGTCATCAAGCACTTAAGAAATTTTCAACCCGATTTAGTCATTATGGATCTTCAGATTCCAGAACAAATAGGAACACGCGCTCAAACTGAAATAGGAATTCAACTTCTTGAAAGATTGCTCAAGCAATATCCTACTCTCAATTTAATGGTGCAAAGTGCTAATGTCAAAGCTTTAGTAAAATTGAAACAAAATATTGATAATCACGAAGGAGGTTTTACGATTGCAGATAAAGCAATTTCTGAGCAAGAAATGTTAATGCGAGCAACTTGGGCAATGCAAGGACTCACCCATACCAAAGCCTTAAAACTTAGAATGGAAATCAAACCAGATTGGCTCAAGGTTTTAGATCTAGCGGCTGACGGGTTGACTGATGAAGCCATTGCTAACAAGATTCATTTATCAGAAAGAACAGTCCGTAACTACTGGACTAAAGTTCAAGATGCTCTAGATATTCGTCCTGAAAAGGAAAAGGGTATAAATCTACGACTGCTAACTCTTAAACGAGCGAGAGAAGAAGGATTAATTAATTAAGTTAATTTGGAGAAAAAACAGTGTCAAGAGACTTCTGGGCAAAAATCAAAGCAGAAATCCCTATTTGGCGTAGAGGAGCAATTCCAGGACTGACTATTCTTGGATTAATTATAATCGCTCGTCTAACGGGGTTACTACAATCTTTAGAATGGTCAACACTAGATACCTTTTTACGGTTACGTCCATCAGAACCCATTGATGAAAGAATTACCATTATTGGAATTGATGACGAAGATATTACCGATGTTGTCATTCAATATCCCATTCCAGATCGAGAGATAGCTAATCTAATTAAAACGCTACAAAAGTATCAACCGATTGTCATTGGTTTAGATAATATTAGGGATATTCCCGTCGATGTTGGTCACGATGAATTAGTAGAAGTATTTAAAAATAGTAAGAATCTAATTGGGATTGAAAAAGTCTTACCTCCTCCCATTAAGCCACCCCAAGCACTGCCTCCTCAACAAATTGGGTTTTCTGATGCCATACCCGATCCAGATGGACAATATCGGCGTAGTTTGTTAGGAACTCCTACAGAAAAAGATTACAAGTTTTCCTTGTCAATCCGTCTAGCAGAAACTTATTTAGCAACTACTAAAGGTTTTACTCTAGAAAGCGGAATTCGAGATCGCGACGCAATGCGTTTTGGTTCAACTGAATTACCTCGTTTTTTTCCTAATACTGGGGGATATTCTAATACACCTCTTACACCAATCAATTTTCTCTCAATTCAGTTTTTCGTTCCCTGTTTCCTGTTTCCTTTCTCAACTAGAACTTATAAATCCTGCTTTGATGCAGAAGGTGTTCAAGTTTTGCTAAATTACCGAAATAATCGAAATGCTTTTAGGATTTTAAATCTTCGTGACATTAAAACAGGTAAGTTCGATCCTAACTGGATTAAAAATCGCATTATTATTATCGGAACTACGGCTCTTAGCGCACCTGATTTAGTTAATACATCAGCTATTAAGAATTTAAAAATACATGGACAAATTTATGGTGTTGAATTTCAAGCACATTCAACCAGTCAAATTATCAGTGCCGTCTTGAATAAAAGACCTCTATTAAGAACTTGGTCAGAGGGATGGGAATATTTATGGATAATCGCTTGGGGCATTTTAGCGATTAGTTTTGGTCGCTTCACTCAATCGGCTTTAAAAAATCTATTGATTGTGGGAGTGGCTAGTCTTTTCTTAATGGGACTGGGATATATATTGATACTTTTAGGCTGGTGGTTGCCGACTGCACCGACGCTACTAATCTTAGTCATTAATGGGATTGGAGCTATTGCTTTCTATGAATACGATCGCTCTTTACGATTGCAGATTGAGGAACGTCAACGCGCTATTCAAGAGGCATATGATACGATTCACGAGGGGCCTATTCAAGAAATTTTTGTTCTCTCAAGAGCGATTCAAAGAAATGATTTTATCGTAGAAGAATTACCCGCTAAACTACAAAAGATCAATCAAGGTATTAGAGAAACATTCGATCATCTCCTAGAAAAAACACTAACTCAAGAAAAAAGTCTTCGTTTAGGAAGTGGGTTAAAAATTGATTTAGCTTCTCCCATTCATAACCTCTTTTATGAAGTGTATCGAGAAACGATTCAGCGAGATTTACCCTACTTTCAAACCCTTAAATTTCCCATTGTGGAATTTGCGCCAATAGAACCTGATATCTCAAGTTTTGAACAGAAACGGCTACTTTGCCAGTTTCTCGAAGAAGCTATCTGTAATGTGGGGAAACACGCTCATGGAGTCACTCGTATCGAAGTAATAGGTAAACAACAGGAAGGTTGGTATATTCTCAGTATCAAAGATAACGGTGTTGGCTTAACTTCATCTCAGGAAAATCAAGGCACAAAAAGTGCTAAAGAATTAGCCAAAATTTTAAGAGGAAAATTTAAACGAGAATCTCTCACTCCATCAGGAACGTTATGTGAATTAACTTGGAAATTGTCAAAGAAAAAGCTTTTTTCGTTAACTAATCCCTATTCAACCCTAAATCATTGAGGCTAATCACGATGACGATCTTAAATCTTCTGCTGAAAAACATGACCTTCTCTAAACGAGTTATGCTCTTGACGCTCGCTTTATTAATAATGATAACTCCTGTAGCGCTCGCTCGTTACGTTCCTTCTCGTCACCAAAAACCTCCCAGTGACTATTCCAAAACGACAGGAATTCGAGGCTGTCCAGACTTCACAATTTTAGCTCCTAAAACTCATGTGGGTGAGTCTAGTTCTACTCAGCCTACTGTAGCTTGGTTTCTCTTTAACACTTCTGGAAAATCACCGACTTTTGCTTCTGAAGTAGAATTGACCTTGTATGAGTTTAATTCAGAAAATCGCCCCAAGCGTATAGGCCAAACGATCTCCTTAAAGATTTTACCAGGAGCAATGAAGCAATCTCTATCAGAAATTCAATTAACGAAAGATAAAAAATATCTCTGGCAGGTAGCAGCGCGTTGTCTTAATGGAGAAGTTATTATTCAAAGAGCAGAATTTAGCATAGTTGAAATGCCATCATCTTTAGAAAAAGCTCTTTCGACTCAAGCAGACAGAGCGAAAAAAGTCGATCTCTACGCTGAATCAGGTTTATGGTATGACGCATTAGGAGAAGCTCTTTCATTAGCTGAGAATGGTAAACTAGGGCAAGTCGGTTCTAATCTTCTAGAATCTTTGGCTGAGGTTGAAGAATCTCAAGCACCGATGAGTTTGACAGATCCCCAATGTGAAATCATCCCAGAATGTAAAGAGATTAAAGAGCGAGTTGGTCGCTTGAAACAAATTGCCGTCAGCGATCGCTAGTAATTTGAATGTTTTATAGCTTAAGCTTAAAACCAATTTCCAATCAAAATAAACGGGGCCCAGTAAGCAGGGTTTTCATATTGATCGTTAATATCATCAAGTTCCCTAGCCTTAATCAATTTTAGCTGAGCGGATCGTAGAGCCTCTGCTTTACTAGCTCCCGTTTTTAAGTTTTTGTAAAATTCTGCCACTAATTTGAAGGTAGATTCGTTTTGAACAGACCACAGGGAAGCGAGGACACTTTTAGCTCCGGTTTGGATAGCGACACCAGCTAAACCGAGGGCTGAGCGTTCGTCTCCTGCTGCTGTCTGACAAGCAGTTAACGCGAGTAGCTCGATGGAGTTAGCACCTCCCCTAAGTTGGCGAAGATTCGTTTCTAGTTCTCTAATCGTAATTTTACTGTTATTATTATCTCCTGTGACTAAGAAAGTTTCTTCGGGAATAAAGCCAAATTGGGCATGAGTGCCAATATGAACAATTTGATAAGTCGCTTGGTTGAGTTCCTTTTGTAAGTTATCTTGATTGAACTGCTCATCTAAAAGAAGTTTATGATTGGGAAATTGTCTTTGAACTTCTTGTATTTCTGAATAAATATTACTCAAGGCATCAAATTTTTGTTCACCGACTTGAGTTTCTTTTGTTAGCCCTAATATTAACGCTTGACTCTCTTGAAGATTGAATTTTTGAGGATTGATAAGTTGAAGACTCGGAGTTGTAGCGATCGCATATTTTTCGACTAAAAATTGCTTACCATCATACAGAGCAGCCATAGGAATCGTCCGAAAAATGCCATCTTGAATAAGCACAAGAGTTTTGATCTCTTCTGATATCTCTAAAGGCTTAACCAGCCAATCATAAAGTTCTTTAGCGGTTTTAGTATCAGTCGTTTTGGGATCGTAATCCGGCTTACTCCGCCCATCGACTAATTCCTCTCGAAATTGCTTGATTTTTACTTCAACTGTCTGACGATTTTCCTGAAGCCAATTAACTTGAGGTTTCTGGTTAGGTAAGCTCAAAATAATAGCGATTTTATCTTCTAAAATAATCGAGTTTAAGATAGCCGTATCGTTTTTAACAACTTGCTGGATTTGTTCAAGATTGAAAGTTGGTAAAAAACAATCATTGCCTAAATAATTTTGCAGTTCGGCTACTCTTAGAGCATCAATAGTCTTTAATGCCTGATTTAATTCTTCTTTTTGTTGTTTATCGCTACTTAATACAGCACTTATTCTCAGTCTTAATTGCGCCAATTGACGATAAACGGGTTCAATCGTATCCCGAAAATCAAATTGTACGTCTCGTTCGGCAATTAAAATATCACTGCGAATTTGCTCTAGAATTTTAAAAGCTCTTTCAAGTGCTGCAATAGCTTCTAACTGTTTTTGGAGTGCTTCTGACTGTTTTTCCTGCTCGACTAATTGTTGTGCTTGTTTCCTAAAAATTCTACCTGTCTGCCATTCCCACAAGTACAGGCTGTCTTTATTCATCAAGTTTTGCTCGGATATTAAAATAGCTTTTTGAGTAAATTCTAATGCTTTTTTATCATCGTTTTGACATTCATAAAAATGACCGAGTGTGCCAAGAGCAAATGATTTAAAGCGATTATCATTAATATTTTCAGCAATTTGAAAAGCTTTATCGAGCAATTTTTAAGCTTCGCCGTCAGATAAGTATCTTTGAGGACAACTCTGGGTGATAGAAGTAGTAATCTCAATCTCTCTATCTGGTAAGTTAGCAAGCTCTACAGCGACTTTAGCTTTAAGGGGTGAATTGGGCAACTGTTCCAGTAAGGTAAAGGCTTTTTCAACGGTTTGATTAAACTCAATTTGAGAGACTAAATTAAAGCGAGTTGAATGATAGGAAACTTGAATTAAATTGAGAAGCAATTCCATCTGTCTAACTCGCTCTTTTTCCTGATAAGCTAGGTTCAAGCTCTGCTTAAAATAGTCTAGAGATTGTTGATAGTTATGACGAGCATTATCTTGAAATTTTGCCGTAATTATGGCTTTACTTTGTTCAGCAGATTGGGCAATTCCATCCCAGCGCTGTGCGATCGCTAAATAGGTATTACCTAGACTATGGAGGAGGGAAAATTGATAAGCTGAAGGGTCAAGTTTTTGAGCCGTTTTTAAGTAACAAATAGCTTGCTCGTACTTCCCGCGAAGGCGATAAGCTTCTCCTAAACTTCCCAGTGCTGCCACTTGTGTGAGTTGATCTTTTTGTTGTCGTGCGATCGCGAGTGCTGTTCCTGGGAGGCATTCTGTGGTGGGGGAATTACAGAGTAGCGCGATCGCCTGTCGATTTTTTCCCTGTTGTATATAGGCTTGCGCTTGTTCTGTCAGGAGCCGTCCCACTTTTTGCCAGTTTCCTGCCTGGCGATAGTAAGAGATAAGCTGTTCCCAAACGTTAATTGCCTTGTCGTTTTGACCGACTTGTTGGTAAGCTTTGGCTAAATTGCCTAAAATAATAGCTTTGTTAATGGGATTGTTAGCATTTTGAGCCTGTTTAAGGGCATTTTCCCAGATGGCGATCGCACCTAGGTAGTCTTGCACTTGGTAGCGTTCGATTCCTTGCTGTACCTGTTGAGAGGCATCGGGGGTTTGTGCTGTCACTGCTTGACCCCATTCTACTAGTTTGACTGTCCCAGGAAGATGGCCTATCCACAAACACAAGCTTAAGCTGATCAGGCAGAGGATGCCTAAACATCGATGCTTAACAAAGGGATGGAAACGCTTGAACATCTTTTTTAACTCAACGAGTACAGCGAGGAATCCTATTTTTGAGAATATAGCAATTTATTAAAAATTGCTAGACAAATTGACTAAAACGAGATACTGAGAAAGTCATTAATCTTTTTTACTCCTTCAATCTCTCAAAAAACACAGCTTGATAGCTTAAACTAACCTGATATTTATCTTTCTATCTTCTGCCAATTTTGTGTAAAAGTTGCAGTTGTATACCAAGAACCACCACCTGAAACAAAGTCTGTTGCTACTGCGAATACATGAGTCCGCTGATAATTTATTCTGAGAACGTAGTTAGATCCGTTTACTTGCTGTATTTCACCTTGAACTTGGGAATTATTTTCTGCCCTAGTCACTGGATCTATTCCCACAAAACCACATGAAAACTTAATAATATTCTCTACTTTTTGCCAGGTTCCTCTCCAAGGATATGTACTTCCATCTATGGTATTAAAATCGTTAAGCGTTAAGAGTACACTCCCATCTGGATTAAGGGTCAATGTCGTATTTTCAAATTTTGGATTCAGCGTCTCTTTATAAACAGTATCAACAGGAACGGTCGTATTCTCTACAATGCCATTATTATTAATGCTCTTCCTAGTCTCGGCGTTTTCTATATTAGTGATAGAGCCACTCACTAAAATTATTGTCTGAGTTGGCATTTGTACCGATTCATTCGATATTTCAAGGTCAACGTCGGGATTTGCTGGAATACTGACTTTCTCCTTCTGGGATGGTGAAGATTCTGTTTGGGGAGATTGGCAACCTATTGGTATTAGGGAAAGAACAGCTAAAGCCGATATAAAAAAAGAGCTTTTGATCGAGTTGCATAGATAATTGATTAGTTGGCAATTCATGGTTTTCCCCCTTGCTTAATTTTAAAATTCAATCAATTTCCTTAATTACCTGTGTTGAAATGGCCAGACATAAGTACCAGAGCGGGAGATAGGGTAGCGATTGTCTAGAAATTCAAGTTTCTTTCAAGCGATCGCTACCACTTAATTGTGTTCAGCTACTTCATCAACGGTTCTTGAAATTGTTGTTGGAATTGTTGTTGGAATTGTTGTTGGAATTATATCGAGGCAGATGTTGATTAGGTTGCGGTTGCCGATTTCGTAAGTCATTTTGCCATTGGATGCCACATTTTTGATAAGCACTCAATCTTTCATAAAAATCTGAACCTAATACATCCATGCCTTCCAAGATATACTCACAAGGATGTTCGGAGTCAGGGAATTGACTTTGATAGATACGTGAGGGATCGACCTGTGCAGATGCAAAATTAGTTGAACCTAAAACAGCAAGTCCACCTATTAATGCTGTCAGAAATCGACGGTTTACTAGATTACGAGCCATGTGATTTTTCTCCTTAACTAATTAATAACGTTCAGTCCAATAAATTGAAATTAGCTTGCTATTACTAGGATTGAATAGTGGCTTTGTTAGAAAAAACAAATTCGCCATAATCGGCTAGAGTATCCAAACCCAGAAAGTTTAAGAGAATCTCTGAGATGAGTAAAATAACAATTTTGATTAGTATGTTTTTCCAGTTATATCGCATTGCCTTTTACCCCCTAGATGATTACTCAATAAACATTAACAAGCTCTTGGCTGTGTTTCTAAATCTAGAATAAAAGGCTTGACGAGAAAAGTCATTCACTTTTTCTGCTTATTTGATTGCTGAACAAAGCAGAACGATTGCACTTTTGTGCAAGGACAGTTACATGATTTAGCAATAGTGTTTTCTAGTAAGTGTAATGATTTAGCAGAAATAGTCGATGACTTTGAGGCTTATTCTCTTTTATTGTGTTAATCAAATCAATCATTAATCTGGTTTAGGAGAGAACAGTTCAATGCTTCACCGTTCATTAATTGCTTTAACTAAAGTCTAGAAAGTGATTCCTTTCAAGAGTTACAAAGCGCTCGCACGTTGTTTGCTTTTAGTGGCAACTATTCCATCAATCAACACAGTTGAGCTTTTATGACAACCACAAAACTTTATCAACTTAAGGCTATGGAATCGTTAGAAGAAATCTTCAAAGTGATAGGTGACTACCATCAGTTAAGCTTGAGTCATTGTTTGAGGATTATCTTAAATGATAAGGAACTTTGCTTTATCAGCCTACATCAAAGGTTAATTAGCAAAGGCTATTACTTAAGCATTGAATCTCTCTACCGATATTTTAATCCCAATCTCACAACTAATCGATTTCCGTCTAGAGAGTTTATGGTAACTTTTGCGGAAGTTCTTCAGCTAACGGATGAACAAACTCAACTTTTGCTTAAGTTTTGGAGTCATTGTAAGTTTGCTAAAAAATTGTATCAGTCAATTTTGGAAAGTGACTCATAAGCCTCATTGAGACTAATTAACAGTTTTTTGAACATTTGTCAATAATTTTTTTATCCATTTTTCTAGGGAACTTGGATAATTTCAACGGCGATTTTGCAGGTATTTTTGAAGTATTGGAGGTTGCTGCTATGAATCAGGGCTATTTCATTCTAAAAAGTGCCAAAATATGCTTTAGTCCATAACTGCATAATCGTTGTGCTTGTGCCATATTCGTAAAACCTGCTTCTCGGTAGAGATTTATGGCTAAATCTCTTGTAATCGCCCATAGAGACGG
>JBGTNM010000002.1:0-14763 GCA_041743025.1 Microcystaceae cyanobacterium | reverse complement strand
TAAAATTGATTAAACACTCTATTTGTTTTTCTCTTTCATTTTGATTAGCCTTCATTTGCTCTTTTTCTTTTATTTATTGACAAGACTTTTCTATTTTACCATATCAATTCATATTTACATCTCAAATGGAATTGCTATATTTTCTAAATCAGGATAAATTTGTTGACTGACGTGCTGATATTGGAGCATATTGTCTTTATAAATTTGGCGATATTCTATTTTCTTTTCTAATTTTTCAGTAAGTTTTTTTAATTCATGATTCAGTTGTCTAATTTTAATTAAATCTACCCTTCTTCCCCATTCATAATCCAAGCCCGACAGAATAATGCCGACTGTCCAAAGAACGAGCAGAGCCGGAATTAAAGGAAGCCAAATCGCATCGAGAAAAGCCAGATAACTGATCGTTCCTAGAAGACCAGAGCTTCCCACCAGAAAGATGAGAATTTTAAGCCACTGACGGTTGAAGTAATTCAGAACTAGGAACGTTACCCCTCCCCACCCGAAAATTCCTAGAGAAATCCAAGGTTCATACCAAACTTTAACTAAAGGACGCTCATCTATCGCTGCACTAATCACCATTGAACTTAGTTGAGCTTGGGCTTCCGAGCCATACATTTTGCGGGGAGATGCCCCAATTCCTCGATTGAAGGGAGTCAGAAATTGATCCCCTAATTTCGGTGCAAAGCCTCCGATAATTACGAGGCGTTCTTGGAAGATTTGGGGGGAAACTTTTTCCGAAAGTACCTCGGTCACAGAAACCACTTTAAAAGAAGCTTTGCGCCAATTCATGAGAATTTGATAGCTTTTATCATTCGTTCTTACGTAGGGGCCGGTTTGGTTTCTGAAACGATAAAAAGTGGCTTTTCTTAAATCTAACAGTCCTCCGCGCGTACTTTTTTGAGGGGAGATTCCTTCGGCATAAAGATATTCGTAAGCCAGAAATAAGCCCAAACTCGGTATTTGCTGTTTTTGAGTAACGGGATAGAGAAATGCCCGTCGTTGTACGTCATCGCCGTCGAGGGCCGCCGAGACATCGGCGATTTGCGCCTGGGGAATGGGCGGCGGGTCAATCAAGTCGTAGTCGGGATCGCCCTTAATGCCTGTCTGTTTGCCAATCCCGTAGAGATTGGGGGTCGTTTGAAACAGTGTCATTAACGCTTGGTGTCCTGACCCAATGGGATGGTCACGAAAGATATCTAATCCAATAGCGCGAGGCTTTCCCTGCTTAATGACTTTGATTAACTGCGCTATCTGGGCATCACTGAGGCGAGAATCTCCCAGCGAGCGCATATCATCGTTAGTGAAACCGACTATAATAATTCGACGATCAACCTTTTCGGCTGGGCGAAGCTGAAACATCAGATCGATTCCCTGCCATTCCCAATATTGCAATATTCCTAATTGTCGCAAACCCACGACTGTACTAGAAATGGCTAGGGCTAGGGTAAGTTTAATCCACTTTAATTGGCTCGATTTTCTGAGGCGTTCGCGCATGATAGTAAGAGATTACCATTTGGTCAAAGGCGGTGGGCCTATCTACTCTGATTAATTGAGCGGTTAAAGCACTCGCTCGTTCGGGACGGTCGCGGCATAAAATTCCGGCCGTGAGACGATAGGATTTTCCTAAAACGAGGTTGCCTTGAATTTTGACGGGTAAATAACCCTTTCCTTGAGCCACTAGCTTTTGCTCAAATACGGGTTGACTTTGACGAATATCTGTCTCGTTAATGACCAGCAAAATCGATTGTGGCTGCTCGGTTTGCAACCAGAAAAGAATGATAGGATTAGGCTGCTGGGTTTTGAGTTCTTTTCCACTCAAGAGAATTAACTCACCGAGAGAGTCGGGACATCCCCTAGAGCCTTGCGAGCGAGTTTGTTGGTGTTCGTCGTCGGGAGGTAGGCTAAAAGGGGGTAGAGCTAATAAGGGTAACGAATAAATGCCGCTCAACGTCAATAAAAGAACAAAAAAACGCATTTTAATTTATTATTAAGTAATTTTGTGAATATTATCATAGTAGAGATCCTTGTATACTAACTTGCTCTCAAGAAATAAATGGTTAAAAATTGGCCAATTTTTCTCTTTATTTTGAGTTTTGTCGCTATCATTCTTTTTCAGCCTTTTTTATTGGCTCAGGATTCTTTGGTCACCCAGTTAACACAAGTTCAGCAGTATATTGAGCAGGGTAACTTGTCGATGGCTTCCTACTTACTTGAGAAAGTGGAATCTCAAGCCCCCGACCCCTTAATGCCATACATTGAGGCGGTGGCTGGAAATTTGTCCTTGCAACAGGGAAATTATCATCAGGCAATTGTTTTTTACGACAAGCTCTATCAAGAGGGGTTTGGGGGTCAGAAAACTAATCGACTTGCCCTGCTCAATAACTACTTTCAAGCCTTAGTTAAGCGAGAACAAACCTATGAGAATTTAGCCAAGGACGATCTCGCGCTCAGGCCGGAATTGCTCAATTTAGCTCAAAGCGATCGCTCCTTAGCTCAGAAAATGGCCCTAGAGGCAGCTAACTTAGCTGCCAAAGAAGTTCTCGATGCCTCTGAAGAAGTCAGATCCCAATTAAATTTAATGTCCCTAGAAGGCGATCGCGTGGATCTGAGCGTCCTCGAAGGGGAAATTGAAGCCTTACCTCCGTCAGAAAATCAAGTTCGCTTCTACTTAAATTTAGCAAAAATCAGTGCCGAGCCGTTCCCTCTATTAGAAAAGTCACTTTCTCTGGCTCAAGCTGTGGGTAGCTCAAAAAGCCTTTCGTTGGCTTGGGGAAATTTAGGGCTTTACTACGAACAACAAGGCGAATTCCTTCAAGTCCTTAATGCCAGCCATCGGGCAGCTTGGGCTGCCCAAGAAGCGTTTGATTGGGTGAGATTAGCCACTTGGCAGTGGCTTTCAGCTAGGACTTATCGACAGATGGGAAACGCGGACAGAGCGCTGGCGGCTTACCGCAATGCAACTGAATCAATCAAACAATTACGGCGGGAGTTGGCGGGGAGTCCGGTCAGTCAATCGCTTTATTTTGATACAATTGAGCCTTTGCTGCGAGATTTTTTGGGATTTTTGTTGAGCCAGAGTCCCCCCAGCGACGAGTCATTAAAAGAGGCGATCACTTTGTTACGTCTCAATCAGTTAGCCGAGTTGGATAATTATTTTGGCGATATCTGCCAAGTTTCCCTTGAAGTCAATCCTTCTCGTCCGGCAGACACGCTGACTATCTATACAGTCTTGTTACCTCAGCAGGCTTACGAAATTCTTGAATTCGCCGAGGGGGACTACCGCCTAGTCAAACTTTCTCTTTCTGGCGAAGCTCTCAAGCAACAAGTGTTTGAGTGGCGGCAGCAGTTGACGGATCAGTTCCATCAATACTATTTAGAAGAGAGCAGCCGCCTCTATCAAATAGCGATCGCGCCGATTGAAGAACAATTACAGTCAATATCCCATCTAGTCTTCGTTCAAGATGGCATTTGGCGAACTGTACCGATGGCGGCTTTATATGACAGTCAGCGAGAGCAGTTTTTGCTGGAAAAATACGCTATCAGTTATTCATTGGGAGGGGGAGGGAAATTAGAGGCGGCACCACCGAAAGAGCCTTTAATTGTCGCTTCATCCCAGCCGAGTCCGGCCTTTCCTAACCCGATTCCTGGAGTGATTGAGGAAGCGGCGGAGATCGAAGCACTCTTAGGCGGTACGCGCTTGCTCAATGAGGCTTTTTCGCCTCAAGCTTTGGCGGAGCAATTAGAACAGAATCAATATGAGTTGCTTCACTTAGCTAGTCACAGTCGATTTACCGGATTGGTGGAGGAAGCTCTCGTTCAAACTGGGACAGGGACTTTAAGTTTAATCGAATTTGAACGGCTGCTTCGTTCTCGGCAAAATTCTTTAACTCACCTGACGCTCAGTGCCTGTGAGACGGCAGAAGGCTCGCGCTATGCGGTGTTAGGATTAGCGGGGATCGGGATTCGTTCTGGGATCGGCAGCGTGTTAGGGTCTTTATGGTTTGCCAGTGATGATGAAACAGTGAGTTTAGTGATTAACTTTTATCAATTTTGGAAAAATGGCAATACTCCCGAAGAATCTTTAAGAAAAGCGCAAATCTTACAGATTCAAAGTACGCTTGGTTCGGCTCCTGCTGTTTGGGGCGCTTTCATCTTGCTTAAATCCTAACCAAAAATTAATTAAATATCTGATTGTGCCAACTGAGATCGCCAATTGATTAATGTCTATAGTTTCTATCGTTTTTTCAACTGACGCTTAAAGACAGCACCAAACCCTATTGCTGTTCCCACGCCTAGAATAGACAACGGCTCAGGAACAGCTTCAAAGGAACCCGTGACGATAACTTGCCCCTGTAAGGCAACACCAGGATCTAGACTGAAGGGTTGAAATTGGGAAGCCGTTAAAGTCCCACTAGCTCCTCTAAAATTCCCTTTTCCTCCAATAATTGTCATTGTGCTGGAGGAGGTGACGGTCAGGTTAGCAAAATCAATGGCTCCAGTTCCGCTTTGAAGCCCAAATAATTGATTTTTCCCATTTTCAGAAGAAAAAATGACAGTTCCTAATGGTTGGCTGGAGAGGTTAAATGCTGCTGGATCTGTATTAACGCTGAAAATGCCAGTTGCCAGTAGTAAAATCTGTTTCATTGTAAACTAGGCTGCTAGCTAGTGTTAGTCCATAAGGGGCATTCGTACTGGAACCTGTAATTGATATTTGTCGGACAGTTGGTGAGAGCGCGTTAGCTGTCGCCAAGATATTATAATTGGCGTTAAAAGGCAAAGTCGCTCCGACAGCAGAGGTAGTGCTAAATCCAGAACTAGCTAGCAAAGAAAGAAGGGAAGTAGACCAAATAGTAAACGAGCGAAGCATCTTTATCTTCCTTTATATTGTTTTGAATTAATTAAAGCGCGATCATCTGACTATTTACACAAAATATTGGATAAATTTGACAACTTTACTTACATTTATTAAAAACTCTTGCGAGAAGAAAATTATCATTGGCAGGGTTCAAGTTCATTCTAACTGACTACTTCAAAAATCTCTAACTTTGGTGGCTTTCGTTCGCTGATTAATTTTTCATGATTTTTTTAGATTTCAAGGGAGATGAATTCTAAAAGGCACTGGCTCGTCCGGCTGGCTTACGAGTATCGTTAGCACCAGAGAAAATTCCAGTTTTTCTATTCACTTCAATCGATTCAGCTGCTCCCCAAGCGACAAACGGAACCACTCTGTATCCTCTCTCCCACAAGTTCTGCACCACCCTAGAATTAAGAGCATAAGGCTCAGTAATCACGATATTAGGCAATCCTTGATAGTGAATTCGCGGCGAATTGACTGCTTCATTCAGGGTCATTTGATAGTCAATCCGATTGGTGATAACTTGCAAAACCGTTGTCGGAATGGTCGAACCGCCAGGACTTCCTGTAACTAGGAAAAGTTGACCTTTTTGAGTCACTATCGTCGGTGACATGGAGCTAAGAGGGCGTTTTCCGGGTTCAATCGCGTTGGCTTTTCCTTGCACTAAGCCAAATTGATTAGGAGAGCCAGGTTTGCTGGTGAAATCATCCATTTCATTGTTGAGCAAGAAGCCAGTATCCCAGCCATGATTCCGGCTCCAAAATTAGAATTGAGGGTGTAAGTGACAGCGACAGCATTTCCTTGGCGATCGATAACTGAATAATGGGTCGTGTTCGTTCCTTCGGTTATGACATTTTGATAAAGTGGCTCAGGAGGAATAGCAGAACTTTTGGGGATATGGCTGCGAATTTGAGCAGCATATTGTTTCGAGAGCAGTTTTTCGACGGGAATTGAGACAAAATCGGGGTCGCCTAAATAACGATTCCGGTCAGCATAAGCATATAACATGGCTGAAAGCATTAAATGTAAACTTTCGGCTGAACGAAGTTCTAAGTCTTTGAGGCGATCGCCTTCTAGAATATTCAACATTTGACACAAAGTTATCCCACCACCGGGGGGGGGAGCAGAAATCACTTCATAACCTCGATAGCTACATCTGACGGGTTTTTGTTGAGCCACTGTATAATTAGCAAAGTCTTCAAGACTGAGAATTCCACCCTTTTCCTGACTCGCTTTGACCAGCTTTTGAGCGAGCGCACCTTGGTAGAAAGCATCTGCTCCTTGAGCGGCGATTAATTTGAGCGTTTGAGCTAAATTTTTTTGAACCAAACGTTCGCCAATTTGATAAGACGTTTTGCCGTTTTTCAAGAAAATAGCAGCTACGTTGGGTTTTTGTAGCTTTTTGTGGTAGGTTTGTAAATATTCAACATCTCCTTTTTGCAAAATAAAGCCTTTCTCCGCTAGTTGAATAGCCGGAGCGATTACTTGCTGGCGAGGCAGCGTTCCGTAGCGAGATAAGGCATATTCAAGTCCTTTCACCGTTCCCGGAATGCCAACCGCTAGATAGCTTTTCGTACTCAGTTGGGAAATCACTTTGCCTTGGCGATCAAGAAACATATTCGGACTCGCCGCTAAGGGGGCTTTTTCGCGAAAGTTGAGAAAAATCTCCTGACCATTAGCTAGACGGATCAGCATAAATCCGCCACCCCCCAGATTGCCGCAACAGGGGTCAGTAACCGCTAGAGCATAACCAATAGCGACTGCTGCATCAACAGCGTTGCCCCCATCGGCTAAAATTTGTACGCCAACTTTTGAGGCTTCTTGTTGAGTGGTAACGACTAGACCTTTTTTTCCTGAGCTAGTCGAAGAAGAAGTGGGTTGACAGCTTGGAGCAAACGAATTTTGACAACTTAGCCAACTTAAAATGTTATAAAGATAAGTCAGAGGATGATAGGTACTTCCTGACACAATGATGTCTAAACTTAGCGCAACAACGAGCAAAAGCAAGCTTATTGTTAATCCCCGCAGGCAAATTTTTAAAAGTTTCCAGTGAGTCATTTTGAGACAAAATTACAATGGATCGAGCAACAACTAGAAAATTAAGGTTAGTTCAAATAAGCTGGCTGTTGGGCTTATTAGTATCTGGAAAGGGAGCCGCACAAATTTCACCGGACGTAACCTTACCGAACCCTTCGCAAATTACGCCTAACGGTAACATATTCATCATTGAGGGAGGAACCGAAAGAGGAAATAATCTTTTCCACAGCTTTCAAAATTTTTCCCTTCCTACAGGGTTAGAGGCAACTTTTAATAACGCCCTTTCTATTGAAAATATTTTTAGCCGTGTTACGGGAAATTCTTTCTCTTATATTGATGGCTTAATTCGAGCTAATGGAACGGCTAATTTGTTTTTCCTTAATCCCAATGGCCTTATTTTTGGACCGAATGCCCGACTTAACATTGGGGGTTCCTTCCTAGCTAGTACCGCCAGTACGATTAACTTTGCCGATGGCACTCAGTTTAGCACTACCCCTTCTTCTATCCCACCCTTGCTAAGCGTCAGTACGCCTGTGGGTTTAGAATTTGGGAACTCTGCTGGAAAAATTCAAGTACAAGGAATCGGACATAATTTAACCGGTACTCCCGTTCCGGTCACAGGACGCAATCCTTCAGTCGGTTTGCAAGTGCCGTCAGGTAAGACTCTCGCTTTGGTAGGCGGCGAGGTCAGTTTAGAAGGTGGCGTTCTGACGGCAGAGGGAGGACGAATTGAGTTAGGCAGTGTGGGCAATGGGGCAATCAATCTTAAGCCTTCTTCGGCTGGCTGGAGTTTGAATTATGACGGGGTATCTTCCTTTAAAGATATTCACCTATCTCGTCGGGCATTAGCCGATGTTAGTGGGTTGGGGAGTGGTTCGATTGGCGTTCAGGGAAGATCTATTTTACTTCAAGAAGGCTCAGTCATTTTACTTCAAAACCAAGGGAAGCTTCCCGGAGGAACATTAAGCATCAAGGCTTCTGAGTTCTTAGAAATTAGTGGCACTGACCCAGTGGCCAGAATTGCAGGGAGCTTGAGGAGTGAAACAGTCGGAGCCGGCCAAGGTGGGAACATTCTGATCTCGACCGAACGGTTGGTTCTTCAGGCGGGAGGACAGATCAATGCTTTCACTTTCAGCACTGCACCGAGCGGGAATATAACGGTAGAAGCTTCTGATTGGGTGCAATTGAGGGGGGTTTCTCCTCGCGATCCCCGCCTTTTTAGCCAGATCAGTACTTTAACTTTTGATTCTGGGAAGGCAGGGGATATTACCGTTTCAGCGAGGCAATTAGCCATCACCGGAGGCGGTTCTTTGACCTCTGCCACATTGGGAAGTGGTGCTGGAGGAGATGTAACGGTCAATGCCACTGATTCGGTCGAACTGGTGGGAGTGGAGCCGCTCCTTCTCGCCCCCAGCGTCGTGAGTTCTGCTACTTTTAATGAGGGGAATGCTGGCCGTTTGACCATCAACACGTCAAGGTTGGTCGTTCGGGAGGGAGGAAGAGCGGATTCTTCGACTTTAGCCAGTGGTGCTGCCGGAAGTGTCCTGATTAATGCCTCTGATTCGGTCGAGGTAAGTGGGACAGTAACCGGGTCTCGAAATCCTAGCTTAGTGACTTCATCTGCCAATATTGTCGATGAAGCGTTACAGCAGTTATTGGGGCTATCGGCTGTGCCTTCGGGAGTCGCTGGGGATGTGACCCTTAATACTGGACGGCTGAGGGTCTTGGATGGAGCTTCGGTCAGTGTGAAAAATGAAGGAACCGGAGAGGCGGGAAATCTTCAAATCAATGCTCCTTCTATTTTTTTGGAGAATACTGCTAGCTTGGCGGCCTCTACTCAATCGGGTAATGGTGGCAACATCAATATCACCTCAAAAGATATCCGATTGCTTAATGGCAGTACCATTTCCGCCACAGCAGGCGGGACTGGTAACGGTGGCAACATTAACATGGGCACGGATACCTTAGTGCTTTTAAATGACAGTCAGATTACCGCCAACGCTTTTGAGGGACAGGGCGGCAACATTAATATTAGAGGCCAGAGTTTGTTGGTTTCCCCTGATAGCGCGATCACGGCTAGTTCTCAGTTGGGAAGCGAGGGAGTGATTCAGCTTAACATTAATCCTTTTCAGATTATTTCAGCAGATACAGGATTGCCGGTGACGGCGGCCTCTTTAGAGGATTTATTAGCTCAAACCTGCTCAATACTATCGAAGAGAAAGGATCGCTTGACCATCCAAGGACAAGGAGGGGCTGTCACTAGCCCCGTCAGTGCTTACACTTTAGAGGATCTCGTTCCATCAGGACAGGTTTTCGGGGTGATGAAAAAGAGCGATGGAACGGTTCGCTTGCTCAGTTGCGACCGCTTGCCTTCATAAGCGTCCCCTGATCAGAAACGAGTTCCCAGAAAAAGACTAAAGTTCCACCTTTGTTCTTCGATTTCACTCTGCGGCACGTCTTTGAGGGGAATTCCATAGTCGAGTCGCAGCGACAAAATTTCGTCAATTTGCCAGCGTAATCCCAATCCCGTACTGATTAACGTATTGGGCGCAAACACGCTTCCTTCGTTATCCCAAACCGTCCCAAAATCTATAAAGGGAACTAGACTGAGCGTTCCCCAGTTCGGATCGCTCGCTAAGATGAACCACGCTTCAAGGGAAGCGGCTAAGCAATTGTCGCCGTCGCGGACGTTGGTGGAATATCCCCTAACCGTATTCCCGAAGATGAATTGATTGCCATTGAGTCCGCCAATCGCACATTTCTCCAACGTCGGTAAGGTATCGGGTGATAGCTGGGCAGACAGGCGAGTCAATAGGCGGATGCGATCGCTAAACGAATGCAGGTATTGCAGTTGTCCCTGCCAACTTAAGAAGTTAGGGTTGCCCACTAAATTACTCCCTCCATAACTCAGTTGAGAGCTAAGCCAGAAAACATCATCCGAGTCTCGCGTTCGATAATTTTGGAGCAATCGCAGTGCCGTTAATTCTGTCCGTCCATCGCGGACATTGGGCGCGAATGAAAAAGGAAAATTGCCAAATAAGTAACTCTGGCTTTCTCGATGGTCAACGCTCAAGCCCAGGCTAAAGTTGTCGGTTGGCGTTCGGACGATGGGCTGCTGGAAGCTGGCGGCGGCGGTGTAGGACTCGTTGCGGATGTCGAGAAGCTTAAAGGGTTCGGTGATGATTTGGCTGTCTACAAGTTGGTAACTCAATTGGAGAGTGCCATCAGTCGCATTAACGGGAACGACAACGATTGCGAGAAACCGCTCTAAGCCTTCGGTCTGCTTGTAGTCCAGCCTCGCCCCCTCCCACCAGGTTGCGGTTTTCGATCTGTACCCGCCAACCCCAATCACCGACGACGGGATTTTCCTCATTAGAGCCTTCTGCACCTATACGCCAAGTTGGAGCTTCGTCGAGGCGAACGAGCCAGATACTTTGTCCGGGTTGGCTTCCTGGCACTAAATTGGCTTGAACTTGACGGATGAGCGGATTATCTCGAAGTAAGAGCAAGCCCGACTCTAATTCGTTGAGATTGAGAGGCGCGGCGGTGTAGGGGAGCAGGCGCGAGCGCACGTAACTTTCTTGTAAGTGCGTCAGTCCTTCTATTTGCAAGTCTTCTAAGCGCCCTTCAATCGCTCTAAAGACAATAACGCCTTCTCCGGCTTCGAGTCGTTCGTTGTCCCAACCGGAAAATTGGACAGTTGAAGTGACATATCCTTGCTGAACGTAGAGGTTAGTAAGTTGGCGTTGAATCTCCAGTACTTCCTCGAAAGTCAAGTTCTTACCCCTGTAAGGTTCAGCGATCTCGTTAACTTGCTTTTGAGAAATTACAGTAGCATCTTCGAGAAAGACTTGCTGTAGGGTTGTCTGAGGAGGAAAGAGCCAAAGCTGCCCTTGGGTTTCGTCACCCATCGGCGTTGTCGGTAATTGGATTTGAGCGAGCAGAGGCTGCCCCCAAAAATGGAGATAGCAATAGGCGAGCAGTCCCATTAACAATTTTTGGTGTTTCATAACGACTTCAGTCAAGTTCCCTAAAATCAGGGAAACGCAAAAATCTTTGAATTCCTTATCTCATGAGAAGATTGATATTTTAGTCCCTTCAAAACTCAGATCTTAAGCCCTCCGTTTTCCTAGAATTGAGGGGGAATTTGTAAGCTAGAAAAAAAATTGAGCGTTTGTTGACGAATTTTCCAGATAGCATCAACTAGTCCGAGTATCTTTTGAACGTCTCGTGGAACGGTTTCAGGGTTGTACGTCCAGTTTTCTACCGTTTTTGGCGACCTTTCGGTGATTCTAGTTACCAATTTAACGCAGCAATGCCTGTAAGTGTCATCATCCGGCAAAACATTATAGAGAATGGGAATCCATTTTTGGCAGAATTCCTCTAGTCCTAGAGAATGGATGCAATTTAGCCAGCTTTCATCTTCTCCGCTAATCTGATTCATTTTTCCCTGATTTCGGGGAAAACTCCTTACAACTTGTTGATTTGATTGAATCAGGTTAGCATTTTTACATTACTTCGAGAAATCTCACGAGGTAATTCTTCTGTATTAATCCTGTCCAATGATATATCGCCTTCTTTATGTCGATAGCGATCCCGTCAAAGGTGCTCAAGTTGAGATGTTTTTTGAATCGGATCGTCAAGTGGGTTCGGGGTCTAATTTTTTTCTGATTCGCGCTCAAACCTACAAACAAGCTCTCAAAATATTAGCCGCTACTAATGCAGAAGAAGGTGAGAAAGAGATAGTCGGGAAAAAACGGCAGAGATTAAAGCCCATCGACTTTATCTTATTTGAGATTAAGCCCAAGGATAAGAAAGATAAATATTCTTGGCACGAGTTTTTAGAGAATATTTTTTCGTTAGGACTTGCTCGAATGGGACTGTCTTTTGGTTGCCTGATTGCTTTTGGCAGCCTGAGCGAGTCGGAAAAAGACTATTTATTAGCCAAGGCGGTTAAATTGATTAGCCGACCGTTTACGGTCAGCGATTTAAAACAGGAATTAATCAATCACGTCATTTGGTTGGAGGGATCTCCTAGATATTCAATTTATCGCACCGTGATTGAGTCAAACGAACGTGTAGAAATTGTCCGGCGCACTCGACGGTATTCCTGCCCACCAGGGACAAGAAAGATAGCGGCTCAAGGGCTTCCCTATCATAAAAACGAAAAAGACGTTGATGGTAATTTTATCGAAACGAGCTTGGTCTTTAGAAGTGATTTAGGCATCTCCGAAGAGGCTGAAGAACAGAGCCTTAACCAATTGGAAGCCATCGACGAAGAGCAAGAGCAGATGCAGCTTTAGCTGATCAGAACAGGGCAAGAGTCTGATAACTTTTGATCTAAGTTTAAAACAGTAGATCAAAAATAATAAATGGGTGTATCATTTCTATAAGATAAAAAGCCAACGACTTAACTTCTGTTAACCAGAGTTTTGTGTTGGCATCAATTCATTTAAATTTTTTCGTTATGAACATTATAGCAGATTCTGCCGATAATGGCATTTCTCTGGAAAATCCTGTAATCGCCAGCGATTCGGAGCGTTATTTCGCTAAAATCAAAGAATCCACCCTAGCTTTCCTACGATGCGGTCGTAGCTTCGATTTAGAGTGGCAGCGACTTCAGGCGGAGCAGGGGACTCGCCAAGGAACCCGACTTTTTAAAGAAATGCTCGCCTCTCACGGTTGGTGGTACAAGTCCGCCACCGAAGCGATTGATTTATCACGCCGCTACTGGGCTTTGTCCGACGAAGTGCGGCTGAAACTCGACGGACAGCCCCAATGGTGGAGCATCGAAGGGCTTAAGAAACTCTTGAAGCTCTCTGTTGGGCAAATTCAGAAGGTACTAGCCCAAGCCGCCGCTCAACTGGGAAATTCCCTTTCTCGTTTCCTTAAACCCTTTGTCCCCAAAAAATACCTCACAGCCGGCGAGCCAATTACCGAAGAGAATTGGCCGGCGATCGCCGAGTTAATTACTCAAAAACTGGGACTTGATCAAGGACAGATTGAGAAAATCCAACTCACTTCTCAAGCGCTCGCCCAAGGAGAAGACCTAAACACAGACCATTTGGTGATCGCTTTAAGTCGCAGCGACTATGACATCGACAAGTTATTTCCTCCCCCCAAAGCCAAAGCTTACAAACCAGAAGAGATCGAGCGAATCAAGCAAGAAACCAAAGCGCAAGCCCTTACTGAAGCCAGAGAACAAGTCATGGCCGAAATTCAGCCTCGCCTCAAGGCCTTAGAAGATGAACGCGCGAGCGATCGCACTTTGATCGAGCAGCTTCAGGAGCAGTTGCAGCAACTCCAGACCTTGATACAGCGATCGCCCCAACCACAAGCAAACTCTACTGTTGGAGCGCAAGCGATCGCCACTCTGCTCAAAACCGGAGAAAGTCATCAGGCATTGACTGTTCCTTCTTCTACCTCCAATCGGGAATTCCCAGGCGCTCAACACAATTCCCCTCAAAAGGTTAACCCTTCTCAACAAGCACCTTCTTCTAACAAAGGTTTTGGGCAATTTGTCAATCAAAAACATCGCCGTTGATTGGGCAAGCACTAGAAATAAATGTCTCCTTCCACTTCTTCCCTATCCTTCATTATTGATGGCATCTCCCACTATCATTTCCTCTGCCAACAACTGAGATTTACCGACCGCGAGTTGGAAATTATCAATCACTTAAGCTACGGGAAAAATGCCGAAGAAATCGCTGTGGAATTAGTTCTTTCTGTCTCGACTATCCATAAATACTTGTCTAATCTTCGGCATAAAGTCAATGCCAAAGATACAACCCACTTAGTTTGTATCGCTTTTCGTAGTGGCTTAATCAGTTAAGTGACTGATTTAAAGACAATATTCGTAACGCGAATGAACGCTTTTTCTCGCTAGATTTTGCCAATTTTTACGCTTTTTAACGTTTTTTAGAGGTCAGTTAATGATGACTCATTTTCACAAGGCGTTAGTCCCCTTTTTTATCGTTCCGTTTTTTCTTTGGATCAATTATTCGATTCTGCCACAGATGATAAGCAGCCTGCCACAAGCTTCCCCAGAGCTAATTTTCCTAGTCAAGGTTACTTGGGTGATTAACTGGTTTGTGATCATAGTTTCACTGGTTTTTGGTGTATGCTATCTGCACAAAAATGCTTTAAATGAGCAGCCAGGACAAACGATTTTGTTACTTCTTTATGGGTTCGGGATGGCGGGAGCCGTCATTTATCTGCTCAATGTTCCCGATGAGGCTCTCGGTGGATTGTACCTCTCGCTGATTTTGGTGCTTGTGTTAGTGAAATGACATACCAGCAAAAATAGTCTTGTTTAAGATTTGCACAACGTACCAGAACCCGCTTAAAATATTGTCAACCCCCACATCCATTCAAAGACTTTTCTTTCGCCCTTTCCCCCCATAGCGGCGAACGAACTCTAGCCATCGCTATGGCTCGCGCTTTTTTTGCGCGACATCGTTCAATTCAAGATTCTTAGGAGAATAAATAATATGGTGGCCACACCCTCTCGGACATCTATTTACGATGTCAGGGTTTTAGCGAGAACGATCGCGTCCTATCTCAAAACCAAAAGCGACGGCTTATCCTCAACGGTCGCACAATTAAGCGAAAAAATTCCCAACTTAACTAACATTCTGGATTTTTTGCCCCCTGAAACTGTCTTCCTCCGTTTTAGCGAAATTAAAGGCAACTTGGCAGAAGTGACTCTCAAAATTTACCGTTCTCCCTCTGGAGAAGTCGCTCTCTACGATGCGGGGGAAGCTTCGCAAAAAATTGCTTTGGAGTCCCCCCGTTGGCTGAATTACCAAATTCTCGAAGGGCGTTCTGGGTTCTACGGGTCACAAACTCTGGGGATAGGCGGCAAGACCGTC
>JBGTNM010000001.1:0-34264 GCA_041743025.1 Microcystaceae cyanobacterium | reverse complement strand
CGAAAAATCTTTCAATTTGCTGGAAACTGACACAATGCCAGCGATTGAGGAGCTTCATTGTGCAGAAAGTGCGTCACCGAAAACGGAAATCTCAGAAATTCCTCTCGATTTGCCAGAACCCGATGCCGACAACATTACGGTGCTGACAGACAAGCTACCCAATAAACCGATCTTACCTTGGAACCACTACGATTCCCCTTGGGAAGAGCTAGCAGAGGAAGAAACAGTTAGTGAAACTCAATCAGAACCAGAAGCTTCAACAGACGTTGATGCGATCGCCTTTGAAGAAGAATAAAGCTATAATTGCCTCATCGACAATTGAGGTTAAGTCGTCCCCATGAGTCAGCAACTGACCTTAGAAATTAGTAATGAAATTTATGCCACTTTGCAACAGCAAGCAAATGCTGTTGGACTCTCAGTATCAGAATGGCTTATTGCCTCACTAAATGAGCGTTATGGTTCACTGACTAGTTCTGATATGGACAGTGAGGTTCAACAAAAAGAAGCACGTCAGCGTTTACTTCGTTATGCAGGTGCAATTAGTTTAGGCGATGCAACAGGCATAGAAAATGAGGACATTGACGCTGATTTAGCCAAAGCATACGCCAACGAGTTCTAAGCTTGAGTAAAAGTTGTATTACTCGATATATCAGGATTATTATGTTGCCTACTATCCATCTTGATTTCAGCAATGGGACGATCCTTGAAGTAGGCAAAATCACCTTCATAGGCATTTTGGACAGTGTACAGTCCGTTTCCCGACGCTTCAACTATATATTCTTGACTTTTAGGACGAATAACACCACTGGGATAAAACATAGCTTTATTGTCTCAAGTAATTGTTCTTGAAATTATATCAGCCCATAACTTCATACTTTCAATAATATACTCTTTTTTATCACTTAACCATAGGGTATCGTTAAAAGATGTATTAGTGTCAACAGAAAGAGTTCCTATCAGGTTAAGGTCTTCGACACGTTGAGCTCCTAGAGATCTTCTTAAATCAAACAACGGTAGACTCAGCATGGCTTTTCGGTCTTGTCTAACCTTGTTTTGTTGTTGACGTTTCATGTTCCACTCCCTATCAAAAGTGCTTCTAGTTAATTCTAAATCTGCAAACTGAGGTTGACGTGTAGACCATGCTTTACCGCTACATCCTCCATCTAGGGCTAATTCTAAGTCGCTATCGGGATCGTGTTCCATACCATAGTGGTAAACGACAATCCGTGTATCACGATCAGTTGGCAGCATTATATTAACCCTAACATTTCGGGCTGGGGTATTATTTTCAAGCTCCTTAGCTATGGTTTGTAGTAATGGTGTGATCAGACCTGGTGGTACGTGCCTAGCTTGAATTTGCTCTACGGTACTCCCTGCTTGAATCCATTGCGGTAAAAACTTACTGAAAAAGCTGTGAGTGGATGAATGACCTGCATTAAAAAGATTTTGCCGATCATTTGTTGTTAGATTGAAGTCTAGAGTATCAATGCCTTCTGGTAATTGAACTTCAACGTAGTGAACTCCCTCTAAGATTTTTTGTTGTAACTCAGTGCTGGATTCAAGAGCAGTGGCAAGCATATCACGACAAAACCTTAAAAAATCATAGTTCTGTTGATGATTTGGATGTTTTGCCACCAGTTTGAACCCTATGACTGGTAAGTTATCGTGCTTACGTTCAGCCTCAAATAAAAATACGGGTAGATTACTGCATAAACCACCATCTACTAAATAACGCCTACCGAGTTTAAATGGACGGAAAACAAAAGGATAACTAATTGATGCTCTCACGGCATCAATGACAGAGCCATTAAGTTCAGCATTACCACCACCAGATGAAAAAACTTGGGGACTGCGTAGCATAAGGTCTGAAGCGATGATCTTCAGTGGAGGAAAACCTTGAGCTTGAAGATCGCTAAAGGTGATATCAACTTCATTCTTCAAATTAGGGCATTTCTCTTTAATTTTTCTTAATAAAAAATCTTGCAGAGGATTAGCATCGTATAACCCCAAATTTTTTTGAAGATTAGCAATTTTGCTATAGTGTCTGAGGTAAATCCACAGTTTTCCTAAGTAAGATGAAGCTTGAAATTTTTTCAAAATTATTTTTGAGTTTTCTAATAGGGTTCCCTTATCATCTAGAAACTCATTAAAATTTACATCTTCAGTCATGACCCTGCATAGTTCATCACTTTTAAATCCTACACAGGCCAGCAAAGCAATAATACTTCCTGCTGATGCGCCGCCGTAACCTACAAACTCTACGTTATTTTCTTCTGCTGCTTTCAGACAGCCTGCCAAAGCTGCTCCCTTTACCCCACCACCCTCTAGGATTGCGTATGCCTTCATAAAAAGTTCTCCATAAGACTTATTATTAATCTTATAAGTGGAATTCTTAAAAAAAGTCCATTAAGTTAATATTATGGTAAACGAGGAATCATGACAGCGCTTACGACTGATAAACACTTTGAACAAGAGGGGTTCACTCGCCTTTTGCATTCTGAAACCTGATATAGGGTTGAAGCGAACAGAATAAACAATAAATAAAATATGACAGATAACTCTAAGAGTGTTCAAGTCATCGGCGGCGGTTTGGCAGGAACCGAAGCAACCTGGCAAATTGCCCAAGCAGGAATCCCTGTAACTTTACATGAAATGCGGCCACTGCGCCACAGTCCAGCCCACCATAGCCAAGAACTGGCCGAACTTGTCTGTAGCAACTCCTTTGGTGCAATGGCAAGCGATCGCGCTTCTGGCCTCTTGCACGAAGAATTACGCCGTTTGGGGTCAATTATTATCCAAACTGCCGACAGACACGCGGTTCCTGCTGGGGGGGCGCTAGCGGTTGATCGCGCTGTTTTCAGCCAGCAATTAACTCAAACGTTGGCTAATCATCCCTTAATTACCCTAAGTCGCGCTGAAATCAAAGAAATTCCCCAAAATGGCGTTGTTATCCTCACGACTGGCCCCTTAACCAGTCCTAGCTTAGCCGAGGACTTGCAACGGTTTACAGGGATGGATTATTTGAGCTTCTTCGATGCTGCCAGTCCCATCGTCATTGGCGACTCGATCAATCGCGATATTGCCTTTCTCGCTTCCCGCTACGATAAGGGAGAAGCCGCTTATCTCAATTGTCCCTTCAATCGAGAGCAGTACCTTAACTTCTGGCAAGCATTGGGACAGGCAGAACAAGCCGAATTGAAGGATTTTGAACGAGAAACTGCTAAATTTTTTGAAGGATGTCTGCCGATTGAAGAATTAGCCAAACGCGGTGAAGATACAATGCGTTTCGGCCCCTTAAAACCCGTCGGACTGTTTGATTCTCGTTTGGGAGATTTTCGCGATTCCGAAAACCAGCCAAAACGTCCCTATGCAGTGGTACAACTGCGCCAAGAAGATAAGGTAGGCCAGTTGTGGAATCTGGTCGGTTTCCAGACCAATTTACGCTGGGGAGAACAAAAACGGGTGTTTCGTCTGATTCCTGGGCTAGAAAATGCGGAATTCGTTCGCATGGGAGTCATGCACCGCAATACCTTTATTAATTCGCCTCAACTCCTTGGTACTACTCTCCAGTTTAAATCTCGCCCTACCCTTTTAGCTGCCGGTCAACTCGTGGGAACAGAAGGCTATACCGCCGCCACCGCCGGAGGATGGTTGGCAGGAACCAATGCCGCTAGGTTGGTATTGAAGATGGATGCAGTAACGTTGCCGACAACAACGATGATGGGGTCGTTGTTTGAATTTATCAGTTCCGCTTCTCCGAAACATTTTCAACCCATGCCGCCTAATTTTGGCATTTTACCACTATTAGAGGCTAAAATCCGCAATAAGCAGGAACGTTATGGCAGGTATCGCGATCGCTCATTGGGTGCTTTAGAGGCGTGGCGATCGCAACTGCAAGCTTCTCATCCGTTTGTCCTCACTGTTTGAATCTTAAGAAATTGTTTGTAAACAAGTGTAAAGAACTATTGCGATGAAAAAGAACGTTCACATGACGAAAAATTTATTGTCTTGTCTGCATCTCTTTCTAGTTGGAGGGATGGAGGCGTAAGGCATTTCTCTCTCGTCTTCAAGCTTTAAAGTGTAATTCCTTAAGCGTTGTCAAACAATGGCTCAATTTGGCCTGCTTTTGTTACCCCAAAAACCCCCTTTTTAAACCACGCCCGGGAAACGAGGGAAAAATTGTCGCGATCAACCTCTATCAAAACGGCAAGCTAATGATATGAGCTAAGATCAAGAGACTTGTAATTCCCTGGGTATGAGTGAAACCGTCTACATAGAAACCAGTATCTTAGGCTACCTGACTGCTCGACCCAGCAGAGATGTTGTTGTGGCTGCAAGTATTGAGATAACGAAAGAGTGGTGGGATACTCGCCGCAGTGACTTCCAACTCTACTCCTCACAAGCAGTCGTGAAAGAAACCTCACAAGGCGATGCTGCGATCGCATCTCAACGACTAGCAATTCTGCGTGATTTTTCACTACTCGACTTGAATCAATCTGTACTTGATTTAGCAGAACAATTTTTGGGACGCAGTAACCTTCCCGCAAAAGCTGATGTTGATGCTGTCCACATTGCAGCCGCAACCGTTCACGGCATGGACTACTTGCTGACTTGGAATTGCAGGCACATCGCCAATGCTCAAATTCAGGGGAAGTTGGCAGAGATCAGTCTTGATTTTGGATACGAGTTGCCGATTCTTTGTACACCTTATGAACTTCTCGGAGGTTGATGATGTTTCAGGATGAGATCGTAGAAGAGATTCACAGAATTCGTGAAGAGTATTCACGTTCATTCAATCATGATTTGAAAGCTATCTTTGCTGATTTGCAAAAGCAGCAAGCGGAAAGCGGAAGAGAAGTTGTGAACTTGTCGCGAAAGCCCGGTCTAACAACACGTTGGAGCGGACGAAAAAGAGATCTTGGTGGGGATGCAAAGGATACTAGCCGCTCAACTTAGCCGTTACAGACAGAATCCGTCACGTTCCAATGCCCTTTCAGCAGATGATCACTAATCACATAAGATGATCTTTAGCCTTCTTTTAAAGAATTGGTCTTAGCGGAATGCCGTCCCCAATTGTAACGAAGTAGGCAGCCCATCCCAATCCCCGTCGCCATCCCCACTACCAGCCAAGCGATCGCCGATCTTGTAGGGTGCGTTAGCGAAGTGTAACGCGCCAATCCCCCCGCAAACCCTCAAAATAAAGCTCAAATGCTGTAGGATGAGCAACAGATGAAATTTAGAAAGTCCCGTGAGCGGAACCGTCTATATTGAAACGAGTGTTATTAGTTATCTAACAGCGAGATCGACCAAAAACTTGATTATTGCTGGTAATATCGAAACGACACGGGACTGGTGGCAAAATCGCCGTAATGATTTTGTTCTCTATATTTTACAGGTTGTTTTGGATGAAGTGGCCAGAGGAGATGCAGAGATTGCCTTGAAACGATTGGAAATCCTTGATGGATTGCCGTTAGTTGAACTCAATCAGGCTGTACGCAACTTGTCAGCACAGTTTCTTATGCGAAGCAACCTTCCTCCCAAAGCTTCTGACGATGCGGTTCACATTGCGGCGGCAACTGTTCACGGGCTAGATTACTTGTTAACATGGAACTGTAAACATATTGCCAACGCTCAAATTCAAAGGAAGTTGGCAGAAATCAGTCTTGATTTGGGATATGAGTTACCCATAATTTGTACTCCTTACGAACTCTTAGGAGATTAAACAATGTGGCAAGATGAAATTTTAGATGAAATTCATAAATTTCGGGAAGAACACGCTAAATCCTTTAACTACGATTTGGAGGCGATGTTCGCGGATTGGCAAAAAAAACAAGCAGAAAGCGGCAGGCAAGTAGTCAGCTTACCACCAAAGCAAGGTCTAACAAATCGTTGGAGCCGACCGACACAAGATGAGCGACAAGAATCCCAAATTTAAGTGCGGCGGGTGATTGGCAACGTTATACCGCCACGCCCAGAGACTTTCGGTGAGCCATCCTTGGTTAGAGTTGTCCCTTTAAAGGGGGAATTGTCCGATCTGTTGAAGGTGCGATCGTTGGCTAGAGCTAATCTTTGGAATTCTGCCTAGATTTGTGAAGCGCGATCATCTGGTCGAGTTAGCCTAGGGAATTCGGCTTAGATTGGTGAAGGGCGATCGTGGTTGAGAGAAAACCCTGGGCGAACTGCCAGGATTGGTGAAGAGCGATCGCTCCGGCAAAGCAGCCTGAGCCATGTTGCCCAGATTGGTAAAGCGCAATCGTCCCTCCCAAGCAACCAGAGCCATGTTGCCGAGAGTTGCTTCTATCCTGTTCTTTTTCTCTCGTTAGTGCGATCGCCGATCTTGTAAGGTGTATTAATACCATGTAACATACCTTAATTGATCGTCTCTCCCTCCTCTTCTCATTAAAGTTGACAGTCAAATAAGCATCAGCTACGTTTTAGATATTTAGAGTAAAAGTTTTGAATGCCCACTCTGTTGACCGTTGGCCCATACCGATTCTTTTGTTATGCAGGCGATCGGCATGAGCCGCCTCATATCCATGTTGAGCGTGACAAGGATGAAGCTAAGTTTTGGCTTGCTCCAATACGTCTTCAAAGTAACAGAGGATTTAGCCGTACAGAGATTAACCGCATTCAAAAACTTGTTGAAGAACATCAAGAGCAATTGCTAGTAGGCTGGAATGACTTCTTTAACGATTGAATTACTGGAAATACCGACCATTCAGCAAGTAACCCTCACAGATGACACGCTCTCTGCGGATTTATCTGATGGGCGCACTATATTGGTTCCACTTGCATGGTATCCTCGACTTCTGCATGGCTCAATTGAAGAGCGCAATGACTATCGCTTCATCGCTGGCGGTAGCGGAATCCATTGGAACCAGCTAGATGAAGATATTAGTATCAAAAATTTAATTCTTGGGCAACCATCGGGCGAAAGTCAAAAATCATTTCAGCGTTGGTTAAGTAGTCGAGTAGCGACAGTCTAACCCCTCACTGCACCCGACCCTGTTCTAGACTTTCTTGCATCATCCAAAGCTATTAGAGGCGGGTGAGTTTAGCCGTTACAGACAGAATCCGTCACGTTCCAATGCCCTTTCAGCAGATGATCACTAATCACATAAGATGATCTTTAGCCTTCTTTTAAAGAATTGATCTTAGCGGAATGCCGTCCCCAATTGTAACGGAGTAGGCAGCCCATCCCAATCCCCGTTGCCATCCCCACTACCAGCCAAGTAGCACTTAAGCCAATCGCCTCTGCCAAAAATAGGTGACTTCTAGAGCGCAACATCCCCCCCAAACCCCAACCCGTCGCCAACGCCAGCGACCAGCCCAGTGTCGAAATGCCAATCCACCAGCCAGCTTGCGAGAGGCACTGTTTGAGGACGAGCCACTGCCAGACTCCCAGCCACATCCCGCTCATGGCTCCGAAAATGGCTCCTGACATCAGCCGCACACTTAATAACTCCGTGCGGGGAGCCACCCAACCCATTGCTCCCACACCACTGCCAGCCATCAATCCCCAAGCGATAAGGGTAGCTAGCATCCAAAGCCAAGCATGAGGCAGCCAGCGCCCCAAAATTAACGCTTGGGCCAGGCCAATGGCTGCTCCCCCTAAGATGCCTTGCAGCGTTCCCAAATCGGGTCGCTCGCCAATTTCTACCCAAAAGAGACTGACTAAAAAGCCAACGAGGGTGGCAACTGTCCAAACTAGCCACTGCTGGCGAATCGGTTGAGGGTTGAACGGGAAAACGGCGTGATTCATAACTTTGCTTTGGGCGTTTCAAAAAGGGTGCGGAAAACTTGGCGGCGTTGCTGGGGGGATTCTGGCGACAGATAGCCCCACAAAGACTCCCAATAAAAGAAGGAAACACCGTTTAAGTGGCGATCGCGAACGGCTTTTACCTGCTGCTGGATTTGCTGGACGCTCACCGGACGGTTCCAAGTCCCCGTGAGGATGCCCACGCTGACAGGGATTTTTTGACGGGCAAACTCGACGGCACTTTGCCCCAATTCTGCCTGAAAGCTCTTGAGGTCGTTGCGATACACTTGCAACACTAATTCATCAACTAATCCTTGTTTAACCCAAGTTTTCCAATCTTGTAGATAGTTTTGGTAAGAAAAATCGTGAGAATTGGGAGATAAAGAGATTTTTGCCTGAGCTTTGACTGTTTTTACCGAAGCAACAATATCTTTCATCAATGCCGTTATTTGGGCGGCCCGCCAGCGCATCCATTCGGGGTCGCGAGGATTGTTGGGCGGTTTGTGACCTGAGTGGTCTTGCTGATAGAGTGCTACAGTAAGGGGATCGTAGCCCATTTCGACTGGTAGCCCGAAATGGTCGTCGAGTTGAATGCCATCGACATTATAGTTGACCATCACTTCCAGCATCAGTCCTTTGAGAAATTGCTGCACTTGCGGGTGGAAAGGATTGAGCCACGCTAGCTGACTGACGCGCTGGCGGTGGTTGGAGAGCATCCAGCGAGCGAAAGGGTTTGCTTGTTTGCGTTGCTGGGTCAGGAATTCTTCGTCGGTTTTGTCTTTAAGCAGGTGAATTTGGCCTTGTCGGTTTTGCGTGAGCCAATCGGGATGGCGCGTCGCCAGAGGAGAATTCGCGGGGACAATTAACCCGTATTCAAACCAGGGAATTACCCGCATCCCTCGGCGGTGACTTTCGGCGACGATGGTAGACAGCACGTCAGACCCCCCGCGCATGAGGGTGAGGAATGGTTCTTCTCGCCTGCCAATAAATTGTTGAGCGAGTCCACTGGGATAAAAGGTATATCCCCGATTCCAGACGACGGGATAGAGGGTATTGAAGTGCAGTTGAGAGAGTTGGTTAATGGCTCGATTGATACTACCTGGCCCGAACAGTACCGCACTGGCTACGTTGGTCAGCCACACGCCTCGCACTTCCGCAATCGCAGGCGGTTTCCAATGGCGGGACGCAGGCTTCGGTAAGTTGTGAGGAAGCCAAGAAAAGCCAATCAAGAAGATGGCTAGTCCTAAACAAATAAGGGTATTGAGCCAAGGATAAACACTGCGTTTCATGGATAGTGGTATTGCCGATTGCCCCAGATTCCATTATCTAAGATGGACGAGGCTAAAGGCATCTAGGTTGCAATGATTCTATAAAGAGAGATGAGTGGTTATCTGTATTTCGACAAAGATTTGATGGAAATTAATGTTGCATTTACTGACTAGTTAACTGAAGATTGACTTTGATGGGAAGGTTTAATTCCTGTTTTTCTTTAAGCCTTTGGGCAAAAAACAACACTTCTAGGGTTTCTATATCTCCTGTTTCGGGATTAAGACGAACTATAATATCATCCCCTAATTCTTCTGATTCTTGATTTGGGTAGGGAGAGCATTTGTTGATATAGAGGATGTCTCCTACTGGGTCATATTTTAGGGATAGGGTTTCTGCCATTCGATAGTTCCTCCTGTAAGTTTACGAGCGATATAAGCTGTTATAATCCAGTACCTTTTGGTTGGGGTTGTATCCGTTACCACTACTACAACAACGTATTTCCCATCACGAATATGGTCAAACCAACGAGCGAATAAAAGAGCATTTTGCAATTGGCTACTCCGACGAATCTGGTCAGGATTAGCAAGGGTTTCAGCAAGTTCTTTGAGGTAGATGGGTAATAAGTCGGGGTGGGTTTCGCTGATATGGTTTAGGCGTTCTTCGGTTAATTCTACCGAATTGTTTAAGTAGGGACAAGGAAAATCTTGCATGATCATTATAACTCTCTCTTAAATCAGCTTGTGCTACTTTAGGAGCTAGTAATATAGGCGTAGTGCATTATATCTCATCCCATCCTGTTACGCCAGAAGACATGACATAACTGGTAACAGTTGCTTCAAAGAAATTTGCTTTGGTGTGCGCTTCTTTTTTCGTATCAGAGAAGCGTTCTAAATGCGTGTAAGGACTTTTATTGAATTTATCTGTGACGGACGCTGAAATTACGCCGTGCGACGGCGTAATCGCGTCCTCCTTATAAAGAGGCTCTAGTCCTATTGCTCGCAGGCGGATGTTAGCAAGATATTTGGTATATTGTTCGGTACTGGCTTCGGTAATGCCGAGAATATTGTTACCAACAATGTGATTTGTCCAGCGACATTCATATTCGACTGCTGTAGCGAACATTTCATAAATGCGGTCAACAGAATGTGTAAATACATTCATCGCTTCAGGAATGAGTTTTTGATAAAGACGGACGTGACTCAATTCATCGCGGTTGATCATTTTAAAGATATCTGCTGACCCCGGCATTAACATTCTGGAAGCGAGATTGTAGAAGTAAATAAAGCCGTTATAAAAATATAATCCTTCTAACAAGTAGTCTGCTACTAAAGCGGTAAAATAATTCTCAG
This sequence comes from Microcystaceae cyanobacterium, assembly GCA_041743025.1. Taxonomy (GTDB): domain Bacteria; phylum Cyanobacteriota; class Cyanobacteriia; order Cyanobacteriales; family Microcystaceae; genus JBGTNM01. The sequence goes on along the minus strand of JBGTNM010000001.1, from coordinate 23,887 downwards.
ATGTGGGATTGTCTACATAATTCTGGTAAAGTCCGGCAATAAACTCACAGCGCTCTTTTAGGACTTTATCGGTTCGCCAAAACTCATAAACTTCATTGCGGCGTTCGGGAGGAATTATCGTTTCAATGATATACTGGTAGCTTTGGTTGTGCATTCCCTCTTGCGAGATTTGTTCTGCCATACAGAGGCTAATCTCTGGAGCAGTAATACTACTTTTGATGTGGGGAATGTTACAAGTTTGAACAGAATCTAAAAACGTTAAATAAGCTAGAATGCCATCATAAGCATAGCGTTCGTCATCGGTTAAATTCCAATAATCTGTTACATCTTGAGTAATATCTAAGCGCTGGGGAATCCAAAAGTTTTCCCGCATTTGTTGATATAATCCGATTGCCCATGTATAGCGGACATCATTGAGTTGCATTAAATTGGTCGTATTGCCAAACCAGATAGAACGGTTTTCAATTGCGTCATCACCATCAGGATTGAAGATGGGATTGACAGGCATTTTTGTAGCTGAACTGGTGTTAATAGCGGTCATCACTAAACTCAACAATAAACTTGATTATATCCTTTTTAAAGGATGTTTAATAAAAAACAAAAATTATTTAATGTTAGACGATTAAATTATAAAATTGTTCCTATGAGCGAATTAAACACGCAGAGCGATTTTATGATTTCAATTCAGATTTTAACCTAAGTCCATCAAAAATGCAAAAAGCCTTTAGTTTTTTTATAGTATAACTTGATGGTTCAAACGTATTATAAAATACGAGTATCAATCAACAATCCTGTTTCTGCTTCTGCTAACTCTCGTGCATCCTGATAAGACTGCCCAAAAACTTCGACAAAATAAGGCTTTAGACTAGGACTATCTTCAAAACTATCCCGAATGCGCTTTCGATGCTCAACAATAGAACTTCGCCAACTATTTGAGCGCTTTTCGGGTTGATATTTCCATTTTAGTAAGTGCATTAATAATATTCGACAGTTACTTTTAACTTCTTTCTTTTCTTTTCTTGCCATATCTCCGATTTCATCAGTTAAGTTGTTAATGTCTATTTCCGAGAATTTTCCCTCTCGCAAAAGCTGGACAGTTTGCTCTAGCCAAAGATAATAATCTTTATCGTAAAGTGTTAAATTCATGGGATTCACTATTATCAACTAAAAAACTAATCCGGTAAATATTCAAAGTCTAGCACTTCTTCCTGTGTAGAAGGACATTCTTCAGGAAAAGTATTGATTGACAATTCAGTTTCAATAGCAGCTTTTTTTCTTGCTTTTTGATAACATTCTTCAAAGATCTCTTGAAACAGTGGCTTTAAACTAGGGCTTTCTAAAAACGCTTCAGCTAGTCTATCCCGATGTTCAAATAGCGTTAATCGCCAACTATTATTTCTTTTTTTAGATTGATATTTATATTTTAATAAATGCCATAAAATGACTGTAAGGTTGCTTTTAACTGCACGTTGTTGATTTTTTGCCATATCATTTATCTCCTCCGCTAAATTTTCAATATCTAGCTCTGATAATCTTCCTTCTTGTAAGGCGTTGACAGTTTTCTTCAGCCAAAGGTAGTAATCTTGTTCGTACAATTTAGGATTCATCGCAACCTCAAAAATAATATGTCAAAATATATTATCAATAAATGGCAGATAGGGAATAAAGCAGGAATGTTTCTATCGACTCACGATTCCTTATCGGTATAAAATAGCTCAATAAGCGATCTTAACACGATTATGGTTAAACATCCTACCAGCGATCCTATCGCTCACAAAGTAGATTATTTGATGAATAGGAGTTAAAATTGTCCGAGCAAAACTTTGAGGAAATTTTTCAAAGAATTCAAAACTTAGAGCAGCAACTAGGCGCTCTAAACAAATCCCTCAATCAAGGAAATCATCCTTGGGGAATGCTGAATGCAGCTAGGGTTACAGATTTCTTAAAACCCCCTCAAAATCCTTTTGCCAATCTGTCTGATTTCCAATTAATCGAACTCTATCATCTAGCACCTCAAATATTTGCTAATACTGCTATTAAAGTAAGCTTAGCTGAAGCGAGCGTTCAGCAAGAATCACGAGGAGGCATTTGTCTGACAGAAAGGGAAAGTGGTTTGTTATGGATTGTATCTATTGATTCAGAAACTTATCGGCTTTTTCCTAAAGATACGCTAGTCGTTAACACACATCTGATTAATAGAATTTCAACGCTTTTTATTTTTCAGGGACATCAGGGATTGGAAACAAAAGATTTTAGGCTCATCAAACCTGCCAAAGTTGCTCAAATGCCAAACAGTCAGCAGTGGATACTAGAAGAACCTGGAGAACTCGATTTTAGCAACACTTCTACCATTTCTCAATATCAAGAAGAAATTAAACGCTTGCGAGAAGAACGTCAGCAAATTCAGTCCCAATTAAAACAATTTACTCAAAATTTTTCCGACATAAAACAGCACTTAGCAGATTTTTCGGCAGGACAGGTACAAATAAATCGTCAAATTCAACAACTCTGGCAAACAGTCGCTTCTCTATCTCCTGTTCCTTTAGCAAAGGTATCATCCTCTCAACCCTGGAAAAATGCTAGCCTCAAACAAACGCTTTCTGGTCATACTAACTTGGTTCGTTGCCTCGCTGTTAGTACCTGGAAAAAACAGGGTAAGAAACAACTGATTGCTAGTGGCGGATTTGACCATACGATTAATTTGTGGGACGCGCAGACAGGAGAATTGATTCAAACACTTATCCCGTCAAGTAAAGTGGTCAACGCGATCGCTTTTAGTCCCAGCGAACCTATACTAGTGAGTGGCGGAGATGATAACCAACTTCAGCTTTGGATTACAGATACTTTCCAAGCGATCAATTTACCAGGTCATTCTAACCGAGTTTTAGCCGTTACTATTAGTCCTGATGGAAAAACATTGGTCAGTGGTAGTCGAGACCACACGTTCAAAATTTGGGATTTATCGACTTTAACCGTTCGCTATACGCTTAATGAAGATTTCGGTACGATTGTCGCGCTAGCTATCAGTCCTGACGGAAAAACGCTAGTTAGCAGTCATGGAGAATTTACCAACGGCACGATTCGATTTTGGAATCTTCAGACGGGTGAATCTAACAAAAACTATTTTCAACATACTCATTTAATCTGGTCAATTGCTATCAGTCCTGACAGTCAAAAGGTTGCTTGTGCTTGTCGTGATGGAATCATTAAAATATTTGATTTAGCAACCGCAGAACTTAAGCAAAATTTGGAAGCTCATGCCGATAACGTTTGGTCAGTTGCCATCAGTCCCGACGGACAAATTTTAGCGAGTGGCAGTTCAGACAAAACGATTAAATTGTGGCATTTAGCGTCAGGCGAATTAATCAATACCTTAACTGATCATACAGCCGATGTCTATGCTGTTGCTTTTAATGCCAATGGTAGAGAGTTAATGAGTAGCAGTCGGGATAAAACTATTAAAATTTGGTGTTTTTAAAGGATTATTTCTAAATTTAGCAGTATAACGAAGCAGATGAGTTGAAAATTTAAAAAATAGCTTTAAATTTAAAGTTTACTGAGATGCCACTTTTGTCAACTCTTCTACGCGAACAATATGTAAAAGTGAACAGTGTTCAACGCGATCTAAAATACCATTTTCAGAATTTTGAGGAACGCCAATATCTATCCGTGAACGAAGTACAAGCACAAAGTCGGGATGGTTAATGTCAAACGTTTTTCCATCTGTCATATAAATACGAAGCGGTATAAATGGTTGAGCATTGAGTAATTCCCTAAGTTCTTCGGGTCTCATTGTTTATAACACAGAAGTTTGACAGTTATATTTTAACATATTGTAGCTTTTATAGCATTTATGAACGCTGTGGTCATTTATACTAATTAGTTAATAGATTGAAATTCATAAACTTTATCATTGAGAAATGTTAAGTCGCGTTGCAGAATCAATTTACTGGCTAAACCGTTACATCGAACGAGCAGACAATGTGGCTCGTTTCGTCGATGTTAACTTAAATTTAATGCTGGATTTACCTTCTGGTGTCGTCCAGCAGTGGGAACCGTTGATATTTACCACTGGGGATGTCGAACTGTTTCGGCAACGCTACGGTCAAGCTACCCCCGAAAATGTGATTCAATTTTTGACCTTTGACCGAGATTATCCTAATTCCATTGTGTCTTGCTTGAGAAGGGCGCGAGAAAATGCCCGTTCTGTGCGCGAGATCATCTCATCAGAAATGTGGGAAGATGTCAACGGGTTTTACCGTATGGTAACAGAAGCCGCCATAGCGCAACTCCAGACAACCTTGCCTAACTTTTTCACCCAAGTCAAACTTTCTAGTCACCGCTTTGCTGGGGTGACAGATGCTACCATGACTCATAATGAGGGCTGGCACTTCGGAAAAATGGGGCGGCTGCAAGAAAGAGCAGATAAAACGGCTCGCATTCTCGATGTCAAGTATTTTTATTTGCTGCCTTCGGCGGAATGGGTAGGAACGCCGCTCGATCAGATTCAATGGATTTCCCTGCTCAAATCGGCGAGTGCTTACGAAATGTACCGCAAGTGCCAACGGCGCATTACCCCCAGCAACGTTGCAGAATTTTTGCTGCTCAACCGCGAGTTTCCCCGTTCTATTTTCTTCTGTTTGTGTCAGGTGCAGCAATCACTGCACGAAATCACCGGAACCCCCGTCGGAACCTGGAGTAATCCAGCAGAACGAGCGATTGGTCGCCTGTGTGGGGAAATGGGTTATACAACGATCGAAGATATCATTGAAATTGGCTTACACGAGTTTTTAGATCGCATCCAGATCCACGTCAATGAAATTGGCGATAAAATGGCGAAAACCTTTTTCGTGACGGATTTGGCCAACACAGCGATCGCGAGTTAACAAAAGGCATTCTTGCAAAAGGCATTCTTGCAAAAGGCAAGAGGCAAATAGCTTAACCAATAGCGAGTAAGAGGCTGGCACGACAAGGAGCAAATAGCGAGCAAGATGCTCGCACTACAAGAAAAACCATAACTATTAACTATTAACTAGACTGTGCGCTATCAAATCCACCATCAAACCACCTACATTTACAACCAGCCTGTTTTTCTCAAACCCCACATCGTCAGGCTGCGTCCGCGCAGTGATGGCTGGCAACAGCTTGAGCATTTTTCCCTCACTGTTCAACCAGAACCGACGGGAACTGCTCAAATTCTCGATTTAGATGGCAATAGCCTCATTCAAACATGGTTTAACTCTCCTACAGAGCAATTAGCCCTGACGGTTGAGGCGACGGTAGAAACGTTTATTAATAACCCCTTTCATTATCTGCTAGACCCTTGGGCGCTCAAACTGCCGTTTGACTATCCGAGTTCCCTTTTGACGCAACTCAAACCCTATTTACAACCTCATAACATCACCCTCCATCCAGAGGTAATACAGTTAGCGCAAGACATCCTCCACCAGAGCGAAAGTCACCCTCAGACCTTTCTGGCAACCTTAAACGAACGCATTTACAAGCAATGCCAATATCTCGTCCGCCATACCGGAGAACCCTGGCAACCGGGGATAACCTGGAACACCAAACAAGGGTCTTGTCGCGATACAGCTGTTCTGTTTATGGAAGTGTGTCGCAGTATTGGTTTGGCAGCGCGGTTTGTCAGTGGCTATCAAGAAGGCGATCGCGACATGGAACAGTGGGACTTACACGCTTGGGTTGAAGTATACTTGCCGGGGGGAGGTTGGCGAGGATACGATCCCACGCATGGGCTAGCCATTGCCGACCAACATATTGCCCTTGCTGCTAGTGCTATCCCACCACTGGCTGCCCCCGTTACCGGACACGTTACGCCTGTCCAACCCCTCATCGGAACGAATCAAGTCCCTCAAGCTAAAATGGACGTTCACCTAACAATTAAGGCGATTTAGAGGTTTTGTATCGTTTCGTTTATTTTATTTGCTCTCCAGAGGATAATTATACAAAGAATTTCAGTATAATATATAGTTAGCTTATCATTCTAATCAATTTATTATAAAATAGCGTAACTGCACTATGTAGAAGTAATATTGCTTAGATATCTTCTCCCTTCAGCAAATGACAATCATACGACCGAGAATAACGGATTACTACAACATTGATGTAGTTCAAGCAAAAGTTGATTTTGCAATTCCTTTGCTTGACGAAGATATTCCACTATATGTTGATCCTTTTCTTTTGTGGAAATCACCTTCGCAGCAGGATCAAGCACTTCATACCGCATTAATCAATGCTTTTAATCACTTAAACTTTCTAATTCGGAAGGGTAAACAGGAGCAAGCACTGAATCATCTGATTCTTGCCTCTGAATGCAAAGAGGTTGGACTGGGGCTTTCTAAGAAAAGAAAAGGTTTACGAATTGGAACTGCTAAAGCAAACGAAATTCTTTCTCTTTTTGAGGGAATACCAGAATATGGGAAGTATGGTTTCCTTCATTTTGAAGAAATTCAGCTTTATGTAGATGGAATTTCAAGAGATCGCATTAGTGACATTTGTTGTAATTTGATTAAATCGTTTTTAATTGATTTTACTATTCAACAGTCTGAGGAAATAGGAATCCCGATAAAAAAAACTACATTGCCTACACTTTATAGCTATCGTGATAACTCATTTCGCTTGGAACAGGAAATTACGTTACCTATTCATCCAGAAACTAAAGAGCCTATTATTTTTGTTCCAAGAAGATGGCTCAAGTTTTCACCGTGGATCAACTTTGAGGATTATTTTAAAAGCTATTGTCCCTGTGATGAACTTTTTAACAAAGGAGAACCAATAGAGCCTGTTAAAGTTTTGAACTTCAACAGAGAAAACTATGGAGTTGTTCAGGATTATGTAAAAGCTAAAGAGCGGACACAAGCTGACTGTAAAAATGATCCACTATTTACACAGATACCTATTCTTTCTGCAAAACGGAAATTAACTGAAGTGCAGAAACTAGCAACGGGAAAAGAGAGTAGAGCAGACGAGTTGTACGAAAAATATGTATGTCAACTTCTAGCTTCCCTCTTTTATCCAGATCTTGACTTTGCCACTGAACAAAGCAGAACTGAATCTGGGAGACTTATTCGGGATTTAATATTTTATAACAATCGTTCAATAGATTTCCTTAAAGAAATTTATGAAGACTATGGTAGTAGGCAACTTGTGTTCGAGTTAAAAAACGTTAAAACAATTGAGCGGGAACACATTAACCAACTTAATAGATATCTTGATACTGGTTTGGGGAAATTCGGAGTTTTGGTAACAAGAAATCGACCCTCGAAAGCAATGTTTGGGAATACCATTGATTTGTGGTCTGGACAAAGAAGGTGCATTATTACACTAATTGATGAAGATGTTACTCTTATGGTAAATCTTTTTGAAAGTAAGCAACGCTCACCTATTGATGTCCTTAAGAAGAAATATGTAGAGTTCCGTCGAGCCTGTCCATCATAAATGGCTTTACAACAAACTAAATGAAATTTGAAGAATGAAGGAAGAAAATACAAAGGGAAAACAAATGAAACGTAAAGATGTAGATGAATTTGAAAAATTGTTTGGTCAGCTTCAAGGTATCTATAATGAGATTTCTGCTCTTTCAAAAAAATCGCCAAATGATGCGGTAAACACATTTAAGCTCAAATTTATCAATCAATTACTACAGGACGCAAATTTTTTTCTAAATTATATCTATCGCCCGTTTAGTGATTTTTCCCAATTTAATTCAGATGATGTCCCGCAAAATAGCGATGTTGTTTTTATGCTTTCTCAATATATACAATGTTTTGAAAAATTTCGTGCAGATAATGTAACAATTCGTCATGGAAGTTGGTATTGGGCTGTAACTGCTGAGAAAGGAGAAAAAGGAGATGAACAGGGTTTAGTTTATGTGAGAACGACTAGCCCCAAGGGACTACGAGAATAGATTATTATGAAAAACTCAAATCAAAAATATACAACCTCTGAAAAGGCAGATCTACATGACGTTGTTATGCCTCTCCTTGACGCTATGCACCAAGAGTTTAAGGAACTTAGTAAGAAAAAGCCTGATTCTATACTTAGTGTAAGTAAAGTGCAAACTGTAAATCGACTTCTCGAAAGTTGTCGGAAAGTTCTTGAATTAGAGCAATCTCTTCAATTTCTCGATTTGGTCGATGCAGATAACATCCCACAGAATAGTGATGTAGTTTTGATGTTGTCACAATACGTTGTGGCGATGAAACAGTTTCGCTCGAATTATTCTGGTTGGGATGAAATAGAGAAGAGTAATCGTTGGTTCACATCCTCTGAAGGCGATGAACCTAGCTTATTGTAAAATAAATGTGAAACATTTGTTCTTTAATAACATGAGCGTTCAGGTCGAATTTCAAGCTAATACTCCGCCTTTTCGTTGGGACGAAGCAGGAGGTATCCGCATCGGTCAGAGCCGCGTTACTCTCGATAGTCTGCTCGCCACATACCATAGTGGCTCTACGCCAGAAGAAATTGCCGTTCAGTATCCCGTTCTCCGCTTAGAAGATATATACAGCACAATTGCTTATTATTTAAATCATCGTCAGGAAATTGACAGTTATTTGGAGCAGCGCAGTCAGCAGGCTCAGCAAATGAGACAACAACTTGTCCAAAAGCACAACCTGGCTGATCTTAGGCAGCGCTTGCTTGCCCGTCATCAGCCCCCAGGAGAATTAACAAACAGTGCGTCTATTGACCGATGAAAACTTCAATGGCTCGATATTGCGGGGCTTGATGAGACGTTTACCTGGATTAGACATTGTTCGTGTCCAAGATGTAGGTCTAATCCATGCGGATGATCCTATTATCTTAGAGTGGGCAGCCAATGAGGGACGCATTTTGCTTACCCATGATGTAGCAACGATTACTGTCTATGCTTATGAATTAGGTTTTTTGGTTATGACTAAAGCAATTAGCTGGGTACTCAAAATTTTATATTGGTCGGCGTTTTGGGCTGGCGGATTAGGTTGGGTAGTGTTATTGCAAGGGCAAGGGCAAGAAGATATGCTAGGTCGCATATATAAAGGGAGGCTTTTTATACCTATTGTGTGTCTTTTAGGAGCAGTTGGAGGCATCGGCATTTTGTTTGATAAGTCGTACATAAATGAAACATTCTTTAGCGATCACTCAAAGCTTTATTTCTATGGTGGTAGTCGTTGGGCATTCTTTTGGACACTTATATTTATTGTTGCTATTATCCGTAGCCCAAGTGTCTGCGCATATTACGTACAAAATTGCGATCAACTCGGATTTATCGCTAAGCCTATTATCCTAGTATTGGGGACTCCTGTTGTTGCTTTGTATACGGCGTTTATAGGCATGATCGGTACTATCATTTATGTAGGCATCTTTGGTGTAGGTGGAGACTTGAGAAGATAGAGTATGTATGTGAAGATTTTTTACTTTAGCAATTCTTGTTGTTCTACAGCTTAGCTGCGCGATCGCTCTTGTTATGTCAATGCTGACTGCTCAAAAAATAGCTCAATATCGCTCTCAATTAGCTGATTATCCAGTAGCTTTGGCGGCTCTTGCGGAAATTGAAGCTTGCGAAGGAGATTTAGAGGATGCTGCTATCAATCTTGCAATCAGCGCGGGACAACAGCCTGATCGCGCTAATTGGTTGGATAGCTTAGCCAAACGCTGTCGGGTTGGGATCTGCCAAACTCCTTGTCAACAAGAATTAGCCAACGGCAATCTAATTTTTGTCGTCGATCTTCTCATCAAAGCAGAGGTTTGCCCTGCCATTTTAGTCACCCCTGTCGTGATTTATGTCATTGAACAGGGAGTAAGTGAGTTTTGCTCGCATTTAAGCTTAAAATTGAACCCGTAGGGGCGAATTGTGTTCGCCCTCCGAATTGCGTTCGTAGTTGAACTTTAGTCCCTTAAAATCCAACTTTTTGTGCGCTAAAGCGCAACTACAAACTGATATCCCCCCGCTTTAACGGTCAATTTTCCCTGTTTCCAGCCTAAATCAAGCGGAGTTTGATCACGACGTTGGCTGCTGTAGAGGGCAAAATGTTGTGACCAGTCGTAAACTTGCTCGTTTTTAACCAAGATCGGCAGGAGATTATCTCGATGATAGGTCAATTGCAAGCGATCGCCGTTAGATCCTCGTAATGTCACCGTCCCCTCAGCCAATTGTTGCAAGTTGAGGCGGCTATTTTGCAAGACATGACGTTTGAACTGGCGGTAGTTGTCTTTTATACCTTCTTCCCCGACTTCTAGCCCAAATCCTGCAAAATGATTTCCGTTTATCGAACTTTTTAAGATACGTTCCTGGGGATAACTTTGCAGCCATTGTCGATTGTCAGTCGTTACTTCAGCGTAGGGACTGAGGTGAATGGGATGCACTGCCAACCAGGTTTTCTCAAAGCGAAAGAACCAAACACCCTTTTCTACCTCCATTGAGACAGTTTTGGGAATTTGCCAGAAAAAGGACGCATTCGAGGCAGGACGCAGCCAAATTAATAAATTGCGAAACTGTCCAATTTCATCTTCTGGCATTTTCCCCGGTTGCAGCCAACTTTTGCCCGTATTCGCCACAAAATAATCTACGCCTCGACGAGAGTGATACGCCAATAGCTTAAACGGCGCGACATCCCCATCGGCAAAAGTTCCCGCCAGACTTCCCATTTGATAGGTTTGCCCAATATATTGCGTTTCCCAATAACCGGGAGAGCGATCATTACCGGGCTTCCAATTTTCGTATAATGGTTTGCTACTGAGGATTTCGACGGGTTTAGCAAAATTTCTCTGGGCTAAAGCGACAACAGCAAGCGGCGGACGGTAGGGACTCGTGATCATCTGCAAGGTATCTTCATCAGGATTGAGATTGGGGAGGGGAGTATCGCCAAAATATAGCCAAAATGTTTGTGCTGCTGTTGCTTTCATAGCGACATTGCCTTTTCCGTAATCTCGCTTGACCGGACCACCCCAACCGCCTCGATAGTATTTGACGGCGGCGGCGGCAGACATCCAATCTAAGGCCGCTTTGGCTAATTGTTTAACTTCGGGGTCTTTGGCAAAGTCGTAGAGATTCAGGTAGGAAGCAAACGTATGGCTGTGATAAACGGATGAATCCCATTCCCCCATGCCGATATGATAGAGCGTTCGGACGTAGCGATGAATTTTGAGCTTGTACAGTTGACGAGTGGCCTCATTGCCAGTTTCTTCTGCCATCAGGTAAACGGAGGTTTCTCGCATAGCCCGCAAATTGTCGGTATTGCGTCCATCTACCCAACGTCCGCGCCGCCGGATACTCCAATCTTGCCCCGTTCCCTCTCCCAACCCATAAAGCGGGTGAGGGCGCATTAGCGGGTCTTCCTGCGTCCATTGTTTAGCCCCGTCAAACATCCTTTTTCGGTAAGCAGGGTCGAGAAAAGAACCAAAGAGAAAGTATTTGCGAATCTGTCCTTTGAGGGTAAAACAGTAGTAGAAGTCGATGCCTGCGGTGTGTTGGTGTTCTCTCGCTTGCGGGTCTTCCGCTTGCAAAAAAGCGATCGCTCTTTCTCGATTTCCGGCTAAAAAGTCGAACATAGCGCGAGGATAAGCCCGTTTTTCGTTTTCTCCAGCTAAATTTCCGTATTCTCTCCGGTTGGCGTAGTGAAGGATGATGTCGGCAGCGCGTTGCTGAAATTGGGATTCTAATTCCTGCGTCCAAGGGTTGCGATATTGCGGTTCAACGGTGGGGAGAGTGACACCAGCGATCGCTGTGGGAATTGCGTTAAAATCTTTTTGAGAGTAGCTGCTAGGCGTACAATTTAGCAGCAGTAAAAGCATTATTAAAGCGAGTGTTAGGCGTTTCACGACAATCAGATTATTCTTCTTTCTTTTGCGTCAATAATTTTAAAATCTCTACAATATCTGCTTGTCGGCGAGACATTTCGTTCTGTCTTTGGGAAAGTTCATCCTGTCTTTGATCTAAATTGGACATCAGGCGATACATCTCTCGCTTACCTTCTGCCTGTGCTTGAGCTAAATTGGCTTGAGATTGGGCTAAATCGGCTTGGCTTTTAGCTAAATCGGCTTGTGCTTGAGCTAAATCGGCTTGAGATTGCATTACATCTGCCATTAACTCGTACAAGCGAGCGCGGGCGCGTTTTTCCTCGGCGGAATCATTAGAGAGTGCTTCAATGGCGCGGGCATTGGATTCAATTAAGGCTTCAATGCGGTCGAGTCTGTCTGGATCGTTCATAATGATGCTTTATCACAATAATGATGCCTTATTACAATATAGCTCAAGCGATTAAACCCGTAGGGTTTGCCTGCGGTTGATAGTTCATGGATTGGGAAAGAAAACAATTTTGGCGACGGCTCCGAACATCGTTAAAAATAGCCCTGATACTAATATCCAGAGGCGGTTATCCTGCTTTTCCGATTGCTTTTTCAGATCATCAAGATTTTGCTTGATTGAATCTAGTCTCTCGTCAGTTTTGGCGATATAAATGTCTAATTTTTTGTCTATCGTCTTTATTTCACCTTTTAATTCGTCAAAGCGATTATTAATAAGGTCTTTTAACGTTTGTAGGTCATTCTCTGTTACGGTAGTCATCGTGCTATGCTCCAATGAGTTCGAGTTTTGGGTGTCCCCCGACTGTTACTGCCGGACAAGGGACTGCTTTTATTATCTACGCTTCGCTGAACTCGTGTTGCTGCGATCGCAATTGTATCTCACCGTTATCAGCACTCTTATATAGCCAGCTTAAATCATTTGTACCAATCTAACACAGACATTTTATCTGTCACAGGCTAGAAGCCTATGTTACTCAATAATCATAAACTTTTTAATGTTTAATTAAAGTAGCAAAATCTCGCCGAATATCTATTAAGGCTCGTTCTAAATCTTTTCGATGCATCCATCCCACAAATCCAGCATACAAACATTCTACCTGTTGGTTGGCAACAAAAATATGTTGAATTTGTAGGGGATTGTTCCAAACACAAATTTTAGTACCGTCTTTAAAAACAAAACAATCTTTTGAAGATTTAAAATCGCGCCAATGAGCGTCTGTCATACCTGGTATTAAACGCAATCGCTCAACTAAAATCTCGCTGAACTTAACTTCTGATAAATCTGCCTTAATGGGATGAGACCAAAAGGTTGCAATAATTTCAATTAAGTCAGGATGATTTCTCAACGCAGCATGAGAAATTTGGGGTAAGCAAATAAACTGAGAATAAGCAAATTTGGTTGACTCTACAGGGATTGTTCCATCACTTCCACCGTCTAAATCTCCGGCAATTACTAGGGTAGGGATTTCTTGGGCAATTTTTTTAGCCATCAGACGGCGATTAATTCCTAAATCTTTGGCGATGCCCAATCCTATTGCCAACGGATCGAGAATTCGAGCTAAATCTGCCCCACCAATAGGAGAAGCAATCAAGACGAAAGAATGCACTTTTGTCCACCATTCGGGATGGCGGTTGAGAACTTCAAGCCAAATTAGTCCTCCCATCGAATGCCCGATGATTTTAATCGGGATATCGGGGTATTGTTGAAGTATCGTTATTACTTTTTGTTCAACTGTTTGAATGAGAGGATTAATTGTAATCCAGGTTTTGACATAATCTAAACTAGGGGTAATTATCAATGTTTTTGACGTTGCTAAAGCTCTAGCTAATTGAGCGATCGCTTTTTCACTATCAGCCCATCCGTGTTGGGCAAACAGTAAACAATCTGGTGTTGCAATCATCTTTGCTTACCTTCTACTAATCGAATATATAGTGCATCAATTTCAGCATCATAGCTAATTTTAATTTTTATTAATTCTCCTAAAAATAAATCGAATTGGTTTCACTTTATTATCTTTAATTCTTGAGTAATATTTTAAAAATCAGTCAACCAAGTTAAATGCTGCGGCAGCAATTTTGCGAGATCGTATTGTTCTTGAATCGTTTCTCTTGCCTTTTTTCTAATACCTGCCATTCTGTCGGGACAATCGAGAACTTCCTCAACTCGGTCAGCTATTTTTTCGAGGGAGAAGAAATCAACCAACAATCCATTGACCCCATCTTCAATCATTTCTTTAACCGGCGGTGTATCCGAACCTAACACTAAACATTGTGCCGACATTGCTTCCAACATTGACCAAGAAAGGACAAAAGGACGAGTTAAATAAACATGAACAGAAGACACTTGCAAGACTTTTAAATAGTCAGAATAGGGTAGCAACCCTGTAAAATGCAAACGAGACAAGTCTAAAGGCAAAGTTTCTAGCATTAACTGCTTGTAAGTTTTCCCGTTAGGTAGCGATCGCCCATAAGCCACTCTATCTTCTCCTACAATAACAAAATGACAGTTGAGGCGGCGTTTTTGCAAGATAGAAACGGCTTGCATAAACTGAGGAAACCCTCGATAAGGTTCCATGCCTCGTGCTACATAGGTCACAATTTCCGTCACCTCTGATAAGTCTAAATTAATTTTAGGAAGGACTAATTTTAACCCTGGTTGCGGTTTAAAAAAAGCAGTATCAACGCCATCGTGACGCACGTTAATTTTGGCGTGAAATTCAGGCGGAAACTGCTGTCGCTGCCAATCAGTCGGCGACAGTCCGCGATCGCAACTGTACAAATCGACTAAAATAGGCGTGTTTTTAAGGCGAATTCTGGCTTCGTCGTCTGGGATAAGCGGTTCTTGAGGATCGAAATCGGCATCTGTGCCATGTGCATGGTAAAACCACTCAAAATAACATAAAAGTTGTGCTTTTGGGAAGATATCTTTAATAAAAAGCGTTGGCCCCCAGCCTGAATGACCGTACACCACGTCAGGCACAAATCCTTGTTTTTTTAACTGTTCTGCCAGTCGATACACTGCCTGTCCCTGCAATACAGCACTTTCTAGGGTTCTGACATAGTGATGCGTTTCTGAATGCGCCTCCCGCGATGGGGTATAAATTGCTTTATAAACGCCGGGAACTTCCCCTTCTTTGCGTTTAGTGCCGAAAACAACGCGGTTTTTCGGATTTGCAGCTAAAGATACGGCAAGATGGCGAAATTGAGCCGGAAAGTTGGGGTGTAGAAAAAGAACGTTCATAGGGGCCAACGATTAATTAATGTCATCGTAGCTGAACTTAAGAATCTTTGAGTATTGCGTAAATTTGACCTTTTTTGAATTTTGAATTTTGAATTATTTTGTGGCTATACTGTGTGTAATCGTGTATAGAAATTGGCCATGCGGCAAGCAGAATTTACACAACGCTTTGGGGAACTGACTCCAAAACCTCGAAGCGTACTCATTCTCATGTTAGAAGGAAAAACAGATGACGAAATTGCGCGAGAAATTGGCGCGTCAGAAGCTACCGTTCGCAAACACATTCAAAATCTCTGCGATCACTTTTCGATTGCCGCAGAAGTGGACGGAATTCGCAAGAATCGACGGCAGGAATGACTGCGCCTCTCCACTCAGTACCTAAGCGAAACCGTCAGCAATCGAACCACTAATCACACTCCCCCCCCACCTCCCGCAGTTGAGGAACCTTTTGGGGTGACTGACGAACCGCAAGACTGGGGAAGTGCGCCAGATGTTTCCGTCTTTTATGGACGCGAGGAAGAATTAAACACCCTTAAACACTGGGTTTTAGCAGAAGATTGCCGCTTAGTGACTTTGCTAGGAATGGCAGGCATGGGAAAAACGACCCTGGCGGTAAAATTAGCACAGGAAACTCAAACTGATTTTGATTATGTTATCTGGCGATCGCTACAAAACGCTACCCCTTTAAAGCCACTGCTAGCTGATTTGATTTTATTTCTCAACAAATCGGTAAAACCGCGTTTTTCAGAGAATATAGCCCCAAATATCTCTCTTTTACTCGATTGTTTGCGGGAATCTCGCTGCTTAGTCATTCTTGATAACTTCGATACACTATTGCGCCAGGGAGGTTTTGCCGGACACTATCAAGAATCCTATCAAGATTACAGCCAATTGCTTAAGCGATTGGGAGAAGAACCGCATCAAAGTTGCGTTATCCTCACCAGTTTGGAAAAACCGCGTGAAATTGCCCTTTTAGAAGGGGAAACTCTGCCGATTCGTACCCTACAAGTGGAGGGGTTGGGACGTGCCGCCAAAGAAATTCTTAAAGCCAAAGGACTGACTACCGAAAATCGCTGGAGTGTCTTAATTAAATTATACCGGGGCAATCCGCTTGCCTTGAAAATGGTAGCCTCTACCATTAGTGAGTTGTTTTGCGGCAATGTGTCCGACTTTCTTGACATCAGCCTGACCGGGATTGTCCAGGATATCATTTTGTTAGTCGGACAGCAGTTCGAGCGCCTTTCACCGTTAGAGAAGCGACTGCTTTATTGGCTAGCTTTGGCAGGCAATCCTCTCCCTTTAATGCAATTGCGATCGCTGTTGCGCGTTCCCGAACTGGAGTTATTTACCGCTTTAAAATCATTGGCAGAGCGATCGTTAATCGAAAAAAGTTCAGGAAAATTTAGCTTACAACCTGTGGTTAGAGAATATGTCAAAACCTATTTTGTCGAGCAAGTGTTTCAGGAAATTGATCATGTCTCTCAAACGCAGGCAATCGAACACTTCAACCTCATGCGTCACTATACCTTAAAACCCTTCCAGCAAGACCCGGAAGATCCCTCTATTCGCTCTATTTTTAGTCTTTTTCACGAGCAATTACTCATGGCTCAAGCTGCTAAAAACACCTACTATTTTATTCAACAATTAGAAGCGATTCTCAATCGGCTTGAAAATATGTCTTCTCACGAGTTGGGCTATGTCAAACCCAACCTTACAACCTTAATTGAGCAACTTCAAGAAAATTCTTAATCTATTGGGAACGATTGACTATGACACACTTCATTCATCAGAAAATTAAAATATCTGGCTTACCAAGAATATTTAGATAAGTGGGATGTTTGTTTAGCTTCTGAATTAGAACAACAATGTAAGAGCGAGAATAGTGAGATCTTATTTAGTTTAAACAAAATATATAAAAACACACCTAAATGCATGATGGAAGATGTGTCTCCTCAAAATTGTAAGCTCCGAATCTTAGATCGCGGGCCGCTTTTAAGCGTTCCGGCAGGACAATATAAACCCCGTTGGTGGAGTTGGCTTTTTAAATTATAGATAATCAAGTTAATCCCCTGATTGCAGCCAAGGGACAAGTTCAAATCTATTTAAGTACCTAAGCAAAATAAATTACCCATTTTTAACACGACTAAAATCGCTGTATCTCCCTAGTTTGAAAAGTAACTTGTCTCAAAGACAATCCGCTTACTGGTTTTTATTGCCTTACCTGCGCCCTCAACTGCCGACCATTATGCTGGCCTTGGGTTGTACTTTGTTATTTACGGCTTTCTGGCCAGTTCTAGCATGGCTAGCAGGGCGCATGGCTAAATCGATTGGGGCGGGAGACTTGCAAGCGATCGCAACCCTAGCAGGGATAGCAGCAGTCGTCTTTTTGGTGCGTGGAGTAGCCCAATACGGACAAGATACTTTAATGGCAAAAGCAGCCTTAAATATTGCCTTAAACTTGCGAAATTTGGCTTTTTCTCACCTGCAAGGGTTGAGCCTGGACTATTTTGAAAAAGCCAAAACTGGCGATCTGTCCTACCGCCTGACCGAAGATGTTGATCGCGTTGGGGAAGTTATTCGCAAACTGTTTCACGACTTCGTTCCCTGTGTCCTGCAACTGATCGTTGTTTTCGGTTTCCTATTCTATGTCAACTGGCAATTGACGCTGGCGGTTTCCACCATTGTCCCCCTGATGGCGGTGTTAATTGGTGCTTTTGGTGAACAACTGCTCAAATTTAGCCGCCGCAGTCAACAGCGCATTTCTAACTTGTCGTCATTACTAACAGAAGGATTGGGCGGAATTCGGCTGGTTCAAGCCTTTGCTGCTCAAGATTACCAAATTCAACGCTTTCGGCAAGAAGCGCACTATCATTGGCGATCGCAGTATCTCACAGAACGCACCAAAGCACTACAATTCGTCATCGTCGGTTTTTTGCAAGCAATAGGGATTATTTTGTTATTTTTCCTGGCAGGCTGGCAAATTTCTCTAAAAAATTTAACTGGCGTTGATTTCGTCAGCTATCTCGCTGCTATTGCCATGCTGACCGATCCCATCACGCACCTTACCGATAACTATAATTTATTCAAGCAAGGACAAGCCTCCGCCGATCGCCTCTGGGAACTATTAGCTATTCAACCGACGGTACAGGAAAAGCCTAATGCGATCGCGCTTCCATCGGTTACTGGACGAGTTGAATATCGCCAAGTCAGCTTTGCTTATTCTACTGAACAATTAGTTTTAAAAAAGATTAATTTTGTGGCTTCTCCCGGTGAAACCATTGCTTTAGTAGGAGCTTCTGGTGCAGGCAAAACGACTTTAATCAATTTACTACCGCGCTTTTACGATCCGATTGAAGGTGAAATTCTCATTGATGGGTTTAATATTCAAGATGTCACCTTGTCCAGTCTGCGACAACAGATTGCTTTAGTGCTTCAGGATAATATTTTATTGTCAGGAACGATTGCCGAAAATATTGCCTTTGGGCAAAATCATTTTGATTTGAAAGAAATTGAACGGGCTGCTAAAATTGCTAATGCTCATGCCTTTATTCAAGACTCTCCTCAAGGCTACTCTACTTATGTGGGGGAAAGAGGCGTGAATTTATCTGGCGGACAAAAACAACGCATTGCGATCGCTCGTGCCGTCTTGCGCGATCCCAAAATCCTCATTCTCGATGAAGCAACTTCGGCATTAGATTTAGAATCCGAGGCATTAATTCAAGAAGCCTTAGAACGATTGACCTACCAGCGAACGGTTTTTATTATTGCTCATCGTTTGGCAACCGTTCGCCGTGCAAATCGCATTTTTGTTCTAGAAAATGGTCAAATGATTGAATCAGGAACCCATCAAGAGTTATTGAACAAAAATGGTCACTACGCTCGCTTTCACTCTCAACAGTTTTCTCAAAACAGGTAACAGGGAACAGGGAACAGGTATAATTAATTGCCTTATTTATAGAACTCCTGTTAGAGTTTAATGCCCAATACCTGAGTATGAGCGCCTCTGGCTTGTGTTACGCCGATGGTTCTTGCCGACGCTTCAATCATGGGACGGCGCAAACTCACGACAATAAATTGTGCTTGTTCCGCTTGATGGCGAATCATTTTTGAGAGTCTTTCTACATTAGATCCATCAAGAAACATATCGACTTCATCAAACGCATAAAACGGAGAAGGACGGTATTTTTGCAAGGAGAAAATAAAGCTCAAAGCAGTTAAAGATTTTTCTCCGCCTGACATAGAACTCAATCGCTGAACGGGTTTTCCTTTGGGATGAGCGACCAGATTTAAGCCTCCTTCAAAAGGATTTTCACTATTTTCTAATTGTAAGTAGCCATCTCCTTCAGAAAGGATAGCAAAAATCGATTGAAAGTTCTCATTAACCGCATCAAAAGCATCTTTAAAAGCGCGAAATCTAAGCGTTGTAAAGTTTTCAACTCGCAAAAGTAATTCGGTTCTTTCAGATTGTAAACTAGACAGTTTTTCAGATAACTCTTTTAATCGTTCTTGTGTTTTTTCATGCTCTTCTAGAGCTAACATATTAACGGGTTCCATCGCTTCTAGGCGTTTTTGCCCGTTGCGAATTTCTTTTTGTAATTGTTCTAAATAAGGCGTTAGATCGCAGTTTTTTTCGTCAATTTCGGTAAGCATAGGAACTTCTGGTATAGGAGCGGGGAGTTCAATTTGTTGAGATTGAATTTGAGATTGCAGAGTTTGCAATTGTTCCCGTCTTTCTTGTTGGGTTGATTGCAGTTTTTCTAATTGCCAGTTTGTCTGTTGGTGATTATTTTGTAAAGAGCGTAAAGATTCTTCGGAGCGATCGCGTTCTTTTTTCGTCTCGCCTAACTTTTCATTTAACTGCGCTAATAATAATTCTGTTTCTTGAATTTTTTCCTCTGTTTGAGTCAGTTGCTTTTGCAAATCTTCTTGCTGTTGGCTGACACTAGTTTTTTGATTTTGCTGGTCGAGAATTTGCTGCTGTCCCTCAGCAATTTTTTCAGTTAAACGCTGAGCTTGGCTTTGTAAATCATTGTAGCGAATGTTGGCTTGACGTAATTCTTCCTCTCGTTCGTGCAAGTTACTTTCTTGACTTTTGATTAGCGTTTGAATTTGCTGCCATTCGCTATGAGTTTGCGAAGTTTCCAACGCATTTAATCGTTGTTGTTCTTGCTGCAATCGGGCTTCTAAAAGGGGAATTTCCGCTTGCAGAATTTGCAGGCGATTTTGCACTGTTTCTAATTCTTGGCGATGGTGAATTAGAGATAAATTGAGTTCTTCCTGAGAAGCCATTAAACGGCTAATCTCTTTTTCTATTTGCTGGCGATGTAATTGTTGCTCGCGATTTTCCTGCCGTGCCTCATTTAATGTTTTAGCAAGCTGCTGGATGTCAGCATTTTTTTGTAAGAGAATTTCTTCATTTCTCGACAGTAAAATATCAAGATCGGCTAAGCGTCTTTTGAGAGAGCGAACCTCCTCGGATTCTCCCATTAAACTCGTACCAAAATGAATACCCGATCGCTTGGGTTGGCTGCCGCCTGTCATTGCCCCACTCGTTTCCAAAATATCCCCATCAAGAGTAACAATACGCTGTTTTCCTAAATACATTCTGGCATGATGAAGCGTGTCAAAAACGGCAGTATTGCCAAAAACATAGAGAAAAATATCGTAATAACGAGCCTCACAGAGAATTAAATTAACTGCCCAATCCACAAACCCTTGTCCTTGACGCAATAAAGGACTATCTTGCAGGCGAGGCGGTTTAATTTTATTAAGCGGTAAAAACGTCGCCCTTCCTGCTTTAATTTGTTTGAGCAGTTCAATGCCTGCCGCCGCCACGGTATCATCTTCCACCACCACATAGCCCAATCTTCCGCCGGCTGCCACTTCTAAAGCTAGCTGATAGCGGGGATTAACCTGCCCCAGTTGGGCAACTAAGCCGCAAACACCGGGGAGATCGCCCCCCAATAGGATGCGGGTGGCATAAGTTCCTTGGGCTTCCTGTTGCGCTTGTTGGGAGGCTTCAGCGCGATCGAGTTGGCGTTGTTTTTCTCGTTGTTCTTTGGATAGGCGGTTTTGTGTCTCTTGCAGAATGCTGCGATCGCTTTCGGCACTGGCTAGCTGTTGAATAAGAGTTTGAATTTGACTTTCTGTAGCAGTAATTTGTTCTAGCAGGCTAATAACTTCCGCTTGCTTACTCTCAAGCTCACTTTCTATCGTTTGCAAGCGTTGGCTTTGATCTTGGATGACTTTTTGCAGTTGTTGGTGGCGTTCGGTTAACTGTGCTTGTTCGGTGCGCTGGGGATTGAGAGTATCACCCAGGGTAGCAATTTTGCGGCTGAGGGTGGTTTGTTCGGCTACCCAAGCATCAGAAGATTCGGCGATCGCGTTGGCTTGTTGGCGCACCATTTCTAGGGTTTTGCGGGTGCGATCGCGCTCTTGCGTTAAAAATGGCAGGGTTTCGCCTTCGATGTCGCCGATTTCTCGCGTTAGTTGACTCAGAGTACGTTGCTGCTGTGCGATCACTCCTCTGGTTTGTTCGAGGACGCTTTGGCTTTGTTGAACGGCGGTAGCGAGTTCTTGCTGTCGCTGAGTAAGTTGTTGGCGTTTAGCCTTGTGGGTGGCGAGTTGAGAGGCGACTGAGAGTTGTTCGTCTTCCCCTAATGCCTTAACCTGTTGGTTAAGTCTCACGCATTGCGCCGTCGTTTGGGCAATTTGTTCGCCGAGTTGAGCAATTTTAGCTTGTAGTTGGCTGGCTTCTCGTTCTCCGGTAGCCATTTGATTTTGCAGGTTTGAGGCTTGCTGTTGTAGCGATTTCCAGTGTAGAACGGCTTCCCACTGCTGTTTTTGCTGAATTTGCGCTTTCAGAAGCTGATATTTTTCGGCTTTGACGCGATCGCTAGCGAGGCGTTCAAGCGATCGTTGCAATTCTGTTTCAATGATGCGAAAGCGTTCTTCTCGTTCTCTGACTTCTTCTAAGGTTTCTCTGGTTTTTTCGATTTTTCGGTCAAATTCTGCCACCCCTGCCAATTCATCGATAATTTCTCGGCGTTCTTTGTGGTTCATGTTGATGATGCGCGTAACATCTCCTTGCAGCACGACGTTGTAACCTTCGGGATAGATGCGAAGGCGGTTGAGTTGTTCGTGTAGTTCGCCTACAGCGCAGGGTTCATCGTTAATATAGTAGGTTGAGGAATAATTGCCGCCTTTGGTCACTCGCAAGCGGCGCGTTACTGTCCATTCTTTGATGATTTCGGTAGTAGAAGTGTGTCCGTTGCTATTACCGTTGCTTTCTGGCAGATTTACTTTTGTAATCGGACTGAAATCTTCTGAATCGGGCAAATCTGTTACATCAAAGGTGACTGAGACAAGTGCTTCTTGAATGTTGCGGTTTTGACTGTGGGTGTGATTGACAAGATCGGGAAGGCGTTCTGCCCTCATGCCTTTTGAGGTTGCCAGTCCCAAACAGAACAGTAGTGCGTCGAGAATGTTGGATTTTCCCGATCCATTCGGCCCAGAAACGACCGTAAATCCAGGCATGAAGGGAACCGCCGTCGTTCCTCCAAAAGATTTAAAATGCGATAGTTCGATGCGCTTGATATAAACCATAGGCGCGGATGGCCGTGCGGCAAAACAGGCATTGAGGCTAATTAATTTAGTGTGACATACTCCCGATCAATCGGAGGCTTTCTGATTCAACGACCCCGCTAACTGATTGTTGTTCCCTCTTGCTTGGCGATCTTATCCCTATTTTCTCTAGTCGGTTAAAATCTAGCAAACTTTACATGAGCTACACAAACAAGCTAAGTAATGCCTACGAGTGCTATTAGGTGCGATCAAGATCACAGTCTAATGGATATCTCGGTCACTGCCCGTAATCTTGCTTAGCTTAAAATAATATAAATATCAGCGAGTTCAAGGCGTTCTGATGGCTAAAGCGTCTGAAAAACCTCTCCAACCCAATCCCTTTAACACTTACAGAGATCCTCAAACGGGGATGTGGATTGTCATCCAAACAACGGCTGTCCTTAGCAATAGGATAGGTAAGGAGACAGATAGTTTTTTTGATTCGACGCAAGGGGCAAGTTCCTAAGCGGATTTAAAGATTTAATAAAGTTTTCTCTGTGAGATGGGTTGAGGGAACAATTCAGGATTTGTCTGTCTTTGAAGCGATCGCAACTCTCTGTTTGACTTAAAAGATTAAAACGAGTCATGCAAGCTAGAATTGACGGATTGCAAAGAATCGCTGTGGCGCTCAAAAACGTCAGACGGTTGACTGTTATTCCAATGTAATACCCCCCACAGACAAGCGGTAAAAACAGCACTCCACAACAAGCGTTCCAACACGATGTTTTCCTCTTTCATCTACTTTCTCTGCCAAAAGATGACTCCAATCTCAGAGCGACAAGTTCCGCAAAAATTTTCAAGGGCTGAGTTATATAGCGTTTCTCAGAGAGGATTTATCAAGCTATATCGTAGAAAAAATCTAAAATTGAGCTAACCCATCTCACCTTTTACTTTATGGTACAACTAACCATCCAAATCCCCGACGAACTTGCCAGTCGCTTAGAACCCTTACGAGAAAGTTTCTTCTCAAGCTCAGGAAAGACTGCGAACTTTACTAGAAAAAAATAGAGAAGCTACCTTAAGCGCAGAAGAAACAGCAGAATTAGATGTCTACGAACAGCTAGAGCGTCTAATGATATTACTCCTGACGGGGTGACAAAGAAGGGTCAAAGGCTTATTAGGACATAAGTTGAGCCAAGTATGGTAAAAAAGAAGTTGCCCAAATAGCAACTTCAGAGAGAATTAATTAAATGTTACCAGAAAACTATCAGAAACATCTAGTCA